>JBGTFN010000189.1:0-8622 GCA_041747275.1 Gemmatimonadaceae bacterium
GCGCAGGCGGTCAGCGCCAGCCGGCACACACCCCGCGCTATTTCTTGGCCGGCCAGGCGCGAGCCACCAGTCGGGGCAGCAGCGCCGACGCCGTGCCCACCAGCGGTACAATGGAGGGACCAGTTCGCTGCCCGTGCATCGTCGGGTTGATCACCAACACCGTGGAGCCGTGCGACGCAGCCAACCAGGGCAGCGAGGCCGCCGGTTCCACCATGTTGCTGGTGCCCACCGAGAGGAACACATCGCAGGCGAAGGTGGCCGTCCGCGCGCGCTCGAGTGCATCTGTAGGCAACGCCTCGCCGAACCAGATCACATCCGGACGCAGAGCCGCCCCACATTGCGCACAGCTCGGCGGCTCGATCGGACCAACTTCGAGCGACGTGGCGTCCATTGATGCAGGCGCCTCGAAGGCCGGCGAGCAGTCGGCGCTGCAGCGAACGCGCAACAGACTGCCATGCAGCGAGACGACACCTTCATGACCCGCTGCTTCGTGCAGCCCGTCCACATTCTGCGTCAGCAGCGTGCAGCGAGGGAGTCGGCGCGCGAGATACGCGATGGCATCGTGCGCCGGATTGGGTTTGGCATGCCGCACCATGGCCCGGCGCAGCGCATACCAGCCCCACACGCGCGCCGGATCGGCCGCGAAGGCTTCGGGCGTCGCCAGTTCTTCAGGCCGAAACTGCGACCAGAGGCCTGTGAGCGCGTCCCGGAAGGTGGGAATGCCGCTTTCTGCCGACACGCCAGCGCCGGTCAGCACAGTCACTACCTCAGAGGAGCGCAGCATGGCGGCCGCCGTGGTGAGCGCGGCGTCCAGGTCCGGGGACATTTCGGGCGCGGACGGCTCCGGAGTCGGCAGGGTTACCAGCCGAGCCCGCGTCGGATCCGCGGTCCGTGATCGGGAATGGGTTGGAGGTTTGTTCATCGCTGGCGAAGGTGCATCAGTCGGGCTCAACTGGCAACGGGTGTCTGGAAAATCTGGTGACAGGACGGGGGGTGAACATCTCATGCGGCCACCCGAAAACGACGCTCCCGCCCGTCGTCGTGACACAACCGTTGCAGATCTGTGCGGTTCCCGAGACCTGAGTCACGAACCTTTCGCGAAGCGCGCGACGAGTCTGCGTCGCTGGCTCGACCCCACTTCTCCGGGATCTCTGCATGCACATGATCTGTTCTTCCAAGTTGCGTCCTTATAGAAATCGCGCCCTGTTCGGCGCTGCAGTTTTGCTGTCCTTCGTGCTGTCCGGTCTTGCTGCGCCCATTCATGTAGTTAACGCCCAGACTGCTAACGCGACGGGCCGCGTGGCCGGTCGCATCATCGATGCTGAAACAGGTCTTGGCATCACCGGTGTCGGTGTGTCCATCGTCGGCACGACCATGGGCGCCATGAGCGCTGTCGATGGCTCGTACACAATACTTGGCGTGCCAGCCGGCACTGTGACACTTCAGGCGCGCCGCATCGGCTACGGACCCAAGACGGTTACGGGCATCATCCTGAACGCCGGCGGCGCCGTCGAGCAGAATATCACGCTGAGTTCAGCGGGCATCGAGCTGACGGCGGTGTCGGTGTCGGCATCGGCGGAGCGCGGCTCCGTCAACGCGGCGCTCGATGCACAACGCACCGCCACTGGCATCGTGAATGCCATTACCGCCGAGCAGATCTCCAAGAGCCCGGACGGCGATGCCGCAAAAGCCATTCAGCGTGTGAGCGGTGTGACCGTGCAGGATGGCCGCAGCGTGTTCGTGCGCGGTCTGGGTGAGCGCTACACCGTCACCAACCTGAACGGCACGCGTCTGCCCTCTCCGGAACCGGAGAAGCGCTTCGTTCCGCTCGACATGTTTCCATCCGGCTTGTTGCAGTCGATCAATGTGAGCAAGACGTTCACCCCTGACTTGTCGGGTGACTTCTCCGGAGCGTCTGTCGACATTCAGACGCGCGAGTTTCCGGCGCGTCGTGCGGTGACGTTCTCGGCATCCATCGGCGCGAATGATCTCGCGACGGGACGTCAGATCGAATCGGCGCCAAGCACCGGCAGCGAGTTGCTGGGTTTTGGTTCGAGCTCGCGTCCCTTGCCGGCGCAGCTGGCGTCGGCCAATGCGGTGGGTCAGCTCAACTCGCGACCCGAGATCAACAACGCGATCAACTCCCTGCGGAATACCTGGACGCCGGTGCGCCAGTCCGGACTGCCAAACGGTTCGCTCGGCGTATCGATCGGTGGCCAGGACCCGTTCTTTGGTTTGCGCATTGGATACCTCGCGTCGCTCACATACTCTGCGACGCAGGACATCCGACAGGATGACTACCAGGCCAACCCGATTCAGCGCGACGGCGCGCCGCAGGTGCTGGAGTCGTGGAGCGGACAGGGCTCGAGCCGCGGCGTCTCGTGGGGCGGCATGTTCAACCTGAGCAGCCTCATCTCGGCCAACACGCGCCTGTCGCTGAACAACACGTACACGCGCAGTGCGGACAGCGATGCTCGACGCTCGGCCGGTGAGTCGTTTGCGTTCTCGCTCGCCACGATCGAGCGCATGACGCTGCGCTACGTCGAGCGCGCGATCCGCAGCACGCAGCTCAAGGGAGAGCACACCTTGGGCGCACGCCAGAATCTCGATTGGACGCTTTCAACGGCGGGCGTAGTGCGCAAGGAGCCAGACCGCTCCGATCTTGTGTACGCACAGTTCGGCGAAGGCCAGCCGTTCTCATGGAGCGACGGCAATCCCGATGTCGCGCGTCGCACCTTCGGCGATCTGAAGGAAGACAACTGGAGCGTTGGCACCAACTACAAGCTCGCGCTCACAAGCGGCGTTGATGCGCCGACGATCAAGCTCGGTGCCACCTATCGCACCACCGCCCGCTCGGCGGTCAACCGTCAGTTCAGCATCATCTCCACGTTCGTTCCGACCGAGGACCGCTCGCTTCCGGCCGAGCAGTTGTTCGACGGGCGCTTCACCACCGGCGACCAGAACATCTTCAACATCATCAACGTCGCTGAAGACGGTGTGTACGACGCCAGCGAAGAGCTGATGGCCGGATACCTCATGGCCGAGTTCCCGATCGGCGACCGGATCAAGCTGATCGGCGGTGCCCGCGTGGAAAACGCGGTGATCGACGTGAACTCCTCGCTCAGCAACAACAACGTGTTCAGCTCAGGACTGGACAACACCGACGTGCTGCCAGCGCTGGTGCTCAACGTCAAGACGGGTGAGCGCGGACAGTTCCGCGCCTCTGCCTCGCAGACGCTGGCACGGCCCGAGTATCGCGAACTCTCGCCGGTGCAGTACCTCGAAGTTGTTGGCGGACAGATCACGCGAGGCAACGCCGATCTTGTGCGCACTCTGATTCAGAGCTACGACGTGAAGTACGAGTTTTTCCCGAACTCCGGTGAAGTACTCAGCGTCGGTGCATTCGCGAAGCGCTTTGATCGTCCGATCGAGCGCATCGACGTGTCCACCGGTGGTCAGCCATTGGTGTCGTTCTTCAACGCCGCCGCCGCCAACAACATCGGCGTCGAGCTCGAGGCACGAAAGGGATTGGGTGGCCTGAGCGAGCGCCTCGAACCGCTGGCAGTCTTCACGAACGTCACGCTGATGCAGAGCGATATCGAGGTCGGTTCAGACGCCTCGTCTAACACGAATCCCAATCGCCCGATGATGGGTCAGGCGCCGTGGGTGGTCAACGCGGGCATGACGTACACCGGCCAGACCAACGGCGCCTCGGCCACGCTGTTGTACAGCGCGGTGGGCGAGCGCATCTACAGCGCCGGTACGATTCCCTTCCCTGATGTGTACGAGCAGCCCCGTCACCTTGTGGATTTGTCGCTGCGCATGCCGCTGGGCGATCGCTGGACGTGGCGCGTCGACGCACGCAACCTGCTCGATGCTCCGTTCCAGCTCACGCAAGGGCCGATTACTCGCGAATCGTACCGTCTCGGACGTAACATTGCGCTGGGCGTCGCATGGCGTCGGTGACGTGTTCGTGACTGTTTAGTCGCCGGTGCATGACAGTGTGACGGCAGGTTAAGAGGATGGGAGCACTGGCTCTCATCCTCTTTTCACTTCCAGACCCCAGGTTGCCCATGTCATTTGCCCCGACACGCTGGTTGCCGAAGTTCGGCGCCGCCGCTTGTCTTCTGTTCTCGGTCGTCGCGTGTAGCGACGACGACGAAGACATCATTCCGCCGGTTCCGCCACCACCTGCGCTAGTGGCACCCACAGGTGTGGCTGGGACGTCCACGTCACCCACCGGAATTCGCGTCACGTGGTCAGCCGTGACCGGCGCGACCTCGTACGTTGTGGAGCAAGCAACGGGCACGGGCGCCTTCGCGCTCGCGGGCACGGTGTCGGCCACCGAATATGTGGCGTCCAACCTGACCCCGAACACGGATTACCGCTTCCGTGTCCGCGCGTTGCGGGGCACTGAGCAGGGCCCCTTTTCCACTGACGCGACGGTCAGAACGCAGAGCGAAACGCCGGCTCAGCTTACGGCGCCGACCGGTATTGGCGGTTCTTCGCAGACCCCGACGTCGATTCGACTCGCGTGGAATCCGGTGAGCAGCGCCACTGGCTACGACGTGCAGCAGGCCACATTGACGGGCGAGTTTGCCACCGTGAACACGGTTACGGGCACCGACTACACGGCCACCGGACTGGCGCCCAACACGGACTATCGTTTCCGCGTTCGCGCTGTGCGTGGAACCGAGACCGGTCCGTTCACCGCCAACACGACGCTCCGTACCTTGGCCGCGAACACGGTTCAGGTCACGGCCGACATCACGCAGAACACCACGTGGTCGTCGAACAACATCTATCAGCTGACGCGCATCATCTCGGTGGCCAACGGCGCGACGCTCACAATCCAGCCGGGAACGCGTATCATTGGCGGCGCGATCACGCAGGGCCAGGCGCCACCGGTGACGGCGCTCATGGTACTTCGCGGCGCACGTGTCAATGCCGTTGGTACGGCGGAAGAACCGATTGTGATGACGTCGGCAGCCTCGGAAGGCAATCGCTTCCCCGGTGACTGGGGCGGCCTGATCATCGTGGGTAACGCGCGCTCCAACCGCACAGGTCGCGTGGTTGTGGAAGGCCCCGCTCCTGCCGACACCGTCAGCTGGGGCAATGGAAATGCCGACAACGACAACTCGGGCGATTACCGCTACATGCGCGTCGAGTTTGCCGGCGCCGCCGCGCAGTTGAACGTCGAGTTGAACTCGTTCTCGATGTATTCGGTCGGCAGTGGCACGCGCATGGAATACCTGCAGGCCATTCGCGGCCTCGATGACATGTTCGAGTGGTTTGGCGGCACGGTCGACGGACGTTACCTGGTCTCCTACGAATCCGGTGACGATCACTTCGACTCGGCCGAAGGGTACCGCGGCCGCAACCAGTTCATGATTGCGCTCCAGACTGGCCCGCGCGTCTCGCCGCGCCAGGGTAACCCGGGTGCCTTGTCGTCCGAGCAGAGCGGCTTCGAGAACGATGGCTGCGGCTCGGCGGCGGGTTCGTGCGCGTTGGGCTTCAACTCCACACCGTACAGCATGCCGGTGTTCGCCAACTTCACGGTGATCGGCCCGGGTCCCGGTGTGTTGCCGGTCCGCGCTGGTGGAGACGGTGGCCTTGGCGCCAATATCCGTCGCGGTACGGGTGGTGTGTGGGTCAACGGCGTGCTCGCACGCTGGCCGGAAGCCGCGATCTCTATCTTTGATCCGGAAACGGATCAGCGCATTACGGAAGACTCGCTCAACCTTCGAAACTTGGTGTTCGCGGACAACAATCGGGATTACGACGCCGTCGGTGCGAACAATCGCTTTGGCCAGGCCACCAAGTTCGCAAACAGTCAGATCCGGACCACCGCGACCGCCGCTCACACACTGTTCGTGAACGTGCCGGCAGCGGCAACACCGGTCACCAACAACTTCGACTTTGACTGGCGCCCGGCGACGGGTTCCATCCTTCGCACTGGTGGTACCGGCACGACGTTCCCGGGTCGTATCCCGCAGCGTGTCACCAACTTCTTTGGGGGCACGATGGAAAGCACCTCGTACATCGGTGCGATTGATCCTGCGGCGACGATGGAATGGTACGCCGGCTGGACGCGTTACTATCTGAACTAATCCGCAGTATCTTTGCAGGGGCCGGGCTCGCAGCTGGGAGTCCGGCCCCTGTTCCTTTTCATGACCTCACGTCAGATGCTTGTAATGTCTGCTTTTTTTCAGTTCGCGTCGCGACAGCGGGTATTGCATCACTCCGTTACGTCTCCGCGGCTTGTGCTCGTTGCGTTACTGCTGGCAGCCGCCGCCTGCAACGGCGACGCTCGCGTCGACTCGAATAGCGATGCGGTCATTGCCTCGGTCGCCGCTCGAAGCGTGCCACTCGATCCCGGAGCCGTGCGACAGCCGATTCCGGACGGCATTGATCCCGCCATGCTCGAGTGGCGGAGCGACGGCGTGTTGATCGCATCGCAGGACTCGCTGGTGAAAACGCCCGGCTACGTCGTGGACAGCATCTTCCCTCCGGAAGAAGCACTCCGCCGCTTTCAGGCCGAGGCGGCGCCCGTGACCGCGTTGAATGGAGGGGCGGGTTCAACCGACGAGCTCCTTCGGCGTTACTGGGAGATTCTGCGGTCCGGAGACTCGCTCGCGTTGCGCCCGTACGTGGTAAACAAGGCCGAGTTCGCGTATCTCTATTTCCCGGAGAGCAACGAAGCGGCGACTGGATTGCAGCCACACATCTCGTGGCTGTTGTATTCCAACAACGGCGGACGCGGTCTGTCGCGCGCGCTGACGCTGGCAGGCACGGAAACACAGCCGGTCAGCGGAACGGCATGCCTGGATCGTACCCAGACACTTGGTCAGAACACGGTGCACGGCCCGTGCGGCATCGTGCGCATGCTGGGCTCGCGACCTGACACGGTGTGGATTGCACAGCACATCATCGAACGGGATGGCATATTCAAGCTGTTGAGTTTTGCCAACGAGTTGTGAGCAATCGTCGCATCGCTCATGCACTCGTGGTCGCCGTACTCATCGCGAGTGCGGCGTGTACCGGCGATGGTACTATCGACCGCACCAGCGTTGATGTGCAGGCGACAGGCGCGCGCTCGCGTACCGACACGACAGTGGACCTGCTTGGCGCCGGCGCCACGTTCCCCTATCCGCTGTACTCGCGCTGGTTCAACCAGTTCTCGCAGGACAGCGGCGTGCGCATCAACTACCTCTCCATCGGGTCCGGAGATGGTATATCCAGCCTGATCGCCGACAGTGTGGACTTCGGCGCGACAGACGTGCCCATGTCGGACGCCGAAGTTGCACGGGTCCCGGGTGCTCGCGTGCTGCACGTGCCAATGGTTCTCGGCGCCGTCGCCATCACGTACAACGTGACCGGGCTCACTCGCCCCTTGCGTCTCTCAGCTGACGTGCTCGCCGCGATCTTCATGGGTGAACTGCGCACGTGGGACGATGAGCAACTGGTTGCGCTGAATCCGGATCAGTCACTCCCACCAGACTCGATTCGAGTGGTGCACCGTGCCGACCCCAGCGGCACGTCATTCATATTCTCGGACTATCTCTCCACGATCAACGAGCCATGGCAGCGCGGTCCGGGACGAGGACGCGCGATCGCCTGGCCGATCGGCACTGCGGGGCGGGGCAACGAAGGTGTTGCCGCGCAGGTCAAGCAGACGCAAGGAGCGATTGGATACGTTGAAGGCAGCTACGCGCGACACAATCGCCTTCCCGTCGCGCGTGTGCAAAACGCCGCAGGCGCGTTCATTGCGCCCTCGGCATTCGAAATCGCGGCAGCAGCCGTGAGCGTGCTCGACGATATCGATGAACCGGTCGAACTGCGCGCTTCCATTGTGAATGCGCCTGGGCGACAAGCGTATCCGATTGCGTCGTTCTCATGGCTGCTCGTAGTGCCTGCCACGCTGAGTGACTTGCAGGCTCAACAGATGTTGCGCTTCCTTGACTGGGCACTCACCGACGGCGAGCGCACGGCGCGTGAACTCGGATACGAACCGCTGCCCACGATAGTCGCCGAAGGTGTGCTGGCGTCGGTCCGCGCACAGCTGCGGGCCCCGCGCACCAATCGCTGATCGCCGTTCGCTTCGCACTGGCGCGCGCTGAGCCTCTTGGGCATCATGCAGCCATGCCGATCTGCCGATTCCGCCACGCCGTCACCTGATATGACCGATCCGTCTGCAGCACCGGCGCAGCGCATCGCGGCCATCGACATCGGCTCCAACTCCGTTCGACAAATCGTAGCTGACGTCTCGTCGACCGGGCAGATTCGCTCGGTGGACGAAATGAAGGCCATGCCGAGACTCGGCGAAGGACTGGAAGCCACCGGCGCGCTTGGACGCACGGCAATCGACACTGCAGTTGCGGCGGTGCAGCGCATGGTCGTGCTCGCTCGCAAACTCGGCGCCGAGCGCATTGAAATCGTCGCCACGAGCGCCGTGCGCGATGCCTCCAATGCCGCCGACTTCACCGGACAGATCCTCGAGGAGACGGGCATTCCCGTGCGGGTGCTCAGCGGCGACGAGGAAGCCCTGCTCTGCTTTCGCAGCGCACTCGCGCATTTCGAACTGGGGTCCGGACGCTCACTCGTCATGGATATCGGCGGAGG
>JBGTFN010000190.1:0-4102 GCA_041747275.1 Gemmatimonadaceae bacterium
TGGCGAGCGCCAGGGCCTTGCGCTTGTCGTCGTGCGATGTTGAGACAGCCATGATTCCACCCGTGTTGGTGAAGGTGAGGTGCCATGCCCTGGCAACGCAGAATCTACCCCGCGCCAGAACTTGTCCAAGACCCGAACAAAGTACGAAAGATTCTTTTCGTGGACAACCCCCAGGTTATCCACATTCATCAGCCCTACGTTCCGCTGAGCGAGAAGGCGTCCGGCACGTGCCGAACACGGACCCGCTCGCCATCCAGCAACACGCCGATCACGTCGAAACGGTATTGGGCGTTTCCGGCACCATGTCGGTCTACCCAGACCTGAGCCGACCTCGACAGCTCGCGGCGCTTGCGAGCGTGCACCGCCTCGACCGGCGAGCCAAAGGCGTCGCCCCGCCGTGCCTTGACCTCCACAAAGGCTACCACACCCCCCTGACGGGCTATCAGGTCGACGTCACGGTGCCCGCTGCGAAAGCGGTGCTCCACGATCTCCCAGCCCTGCCGCGACAGCCAGCGTGCCGCGATTCGCTCCCCAAGGAGCCCGAGTGCCTGCCGTGTTTTTGTCATGGGCGCATGGTACAAGAATCCCGCCCGACAGCTTCACCGATTCTCCGCACACGTCATCATTGCCGCGTCCGGTCACGCGTCGCACCTTTCGCGCACACGCGAGCCGACGGCTCGCGCCTCTTCACCTCCCCAAAATCGCCGCCATGCGTTCATCCCGGCTCGGATCGGTCACCGCGCTCGTCGCACTGCTCGTGCTCGCCTATGCTGGCGCGCGACCGGTCGGCCCGCTGCCACCGCTCGGCCCGCTGCTCGACCCCGCCAACGGACTTTTCGCGTCGGTGCAGACGGCCGAACTGCCGTCGATTGCCGAGGGCAGCATTCCCGGACTCAGCGCAGATGTCAGCGTGACCTACGATGACCGTGGCGTGCCGCATATCTTCGCGGCCAGCACGTCGGACGCGTATCGCGCACTCGGGTACGTGGTGGCGCGCGATCGACTGTTTCAGATCGAGATGCAGACGCGTGCTGGCGGCGGCACGCTGACCGAGTTGCTCGGTGACGTCGCCTTGCCGCTCGACCAGGCGACGCGTGCGCTCGGCATGCCGCGGTCTGCGGAACAGAGACTCGCGAATGCGGACACCACCACGCCGACCTGGCGCATGCTGTCTGCTTATACAGAGGGCGTGAACGCGTGGCGACGCGGACTCTCGCGTCGGGACATACCGCTGGAGTACAAGCTGCTTGGTCGCACACCGTACGAGTACAGTGCGCTCGACATGATGCACCTGCTCAATCGCATGGGCTACACGTTGTCGTCGTCCGAAGACGAGTTGCGGCATCTTCGTGCTGCGTCAATTGTCGGCGCAGCGGCGGCGGATGCGCTCTTTCCGTTTCACGCGCCGATTGTCGAACCCATACAGCCCAACGGACAGACGGCGGCTCGAAGGGATGCCGTCACGCTGCCGGGGCCCGGCGCACCTGATTCATCAGCCGTTGCGCTGCTCGAGGCGCTCGGAGGCGCCGACCTGCGTGTGGCCTTTGGATTGCCGCAGCGTGGGCCGGACGCGGTCGGCAGCAACAACTGGGCAGTCGGTCCCGCTCGCTCGGCCAGCGGCAACGCACTACTTGCCGGTGACCCGCATCTCGAGCTGACGTTGCCGTCCATCTGGTATGAGGCACATCTGGTAGTGCCCGATTCGCTCGACGTGTACGGCGTGACCATTCCGGGGCTGCCCGGCATCGTCATCGGATTCAACCGCGATGTTGCGTGGACATTCACGAACGTCGGCGCCGACGTGATGGACTTCTACCTCGAAACGGTGGATGATCCGGTCGGACCCACGCAGTACCAGCTCGATGGCGCATGGACTCCGCTCGACCGTCGAGTGGAGCGGTATTTCGCTCCCGACGGCACGCTGCTTGGCGAAGACACCATGCGCTACACGCATCGTGGGCCGTTGCGGCGCATCAACGACCGCTGGATCTCGCATCGCTGGACGTTGCTCGAGTCTAGCGGTCGTGAGATGGAAGTCTTCGACCAGGCGGCTCGATCATCGACTGCGCAGGAGCTGCTTGATTTCATGGCCACGCACTATCACGTACCGGCGCAGAACATGCTGGCTGCGGATCGCAGCGGCACCATCGGCATCAGGTCGACAGGCCGATATCCGATCCGTCCGGACAGCGGACGAGGTGATGTGTTGCGGGACGGCAATACACGACGCAGTGACTGGATCGGCGACTGGGCGGTGAGCGAATATCCGCAGGCCATCGCACCGGCGCAGGGATTTCTCGCCTCGGCAAATCAGGAACCGATCGATCCGCTCGTGCAACCGCGCTACCTGGGCACGGATTGGGAGCGTCCCTGGCGCGCGATACGCATCAATCAGTCGTTGCGCGAAAACAGCGCAGTGACTGGTGGCGACATGCGTGCGTACCAGACCGATCCGTTGAGTGAACGCGCCAAGGTGTTCGTGCCGGCATTTGCGCAAGCGGCGCGCAACGGGCCGCCCAAGCCTTCCCTACTGCGCGCGGGGGAACTGTTGTCGGCGTGGGATCGCCGATACACCACGGACAACCGCGTTGCGGTCTTGTTCGAGGCGGCGATGTCGAACATGTCGCGCCTGCTCTGGGATGAGCTGCGCGCAGACGACGCAAATGGAACACCGCTTGGTCCGATTCCGTCCGACATGATGGCTGCGGTACTGCTCGACCAACCATCGCACGCCTGGTGGGACATGCGCGCAACGCTGGCAGTGGAACGGCGAGACGATATTCTCGCTGACGCGCTCGAGGCCGCCTATGACGACCTGACTGCGCGCCTCGGCGCGCCGGATTCGAGCAGCTGGCAGTGGTCCGCGCACCGAACAGCACAGATCAATCACTTTCTGCGCATCGCATCTCTGAGTCGCCGCGGTATTCCCATGCAGGGCGGTAGCGGTACACTGAATCCATCCACGGGCGCCGGTACACACGGTGCAAGTTGGCGCATGGTGGTGGAGTTGGGCGATGAAATGCAAGCGCAAGCCATCTATCCCGGAGGACAGTCGGGACATCCGGCAAGCGTGCGATACGACGACCGGCTCTCGGCGTGGAGCTCGGGTCGACTCGACTCGTTGCGAGTACCGCGCACTGAAGCCGAACTTCCCGCCGCACAGCGCCGCGCGAGACTGACCCTGTCGCCCAACCGCTACTGACATGACATTTGTTCGAATTCTGGTGCTCGCCGTCGCGATCGCTGCCGGCACGTGGTTTCTTGGCTGGTGGAGCGTGCCGTTTATTGCCGCGCTGTACGCATTCACGCGGCCAGCCGAAACAGGTCCCGTGCGTGATGCGGCGATCGGTGCGGCGCTCGCGTGGGGAGCGATGCTCGGGTGGCACGCGACGAACCCTGCGTTCGGGCGACTCAGCAGTGCAATCGGGGGCATCTTTCCCGTGCCGGCGGTCGTGGTGATGTTCATCGCGGTGCTGTTTGTGTCGGCACTTGCGGCGGCCGCGGCACGAGTGGCGATGAAGCGCGCGTGATCTCATCGGCCTTGGGCCGTACGGCAAATGGCTGCAGTTGCTCCTCGCGCATGAGGCCATATGGCCTGGTCTATCGGGCCATCCAGCCGTTTGGATTCGAAAGATCGCGAAGCGTTGGGAGGCCAGGCGAGATCTTGCACGGACGCTAATGCGGGCATTGGTGCCCGGTTCGGCGTGACGAAACATCACGGTCGAATGGCCTGATAGACCAGGCCATATGGCCTTGAGGACGAATCAACTGATTGCCGTATTGCCCTTTGTCCTCGGCGGCCACGAGCAGGTCGTCTGGCCAGATGGCACGCACCAGTGGAGTCAGGCTGCAGTTGGCCCCGTTCAGCGTGCCGCCAGAATCACCGCCGGATCATCGGAGATGATGCCCTGCACTCCAAGCGACCAGAAATGACGCGCCTCGTCCGCGGTGTTCACCGTCCACACATGGGTGACGCCGCCACGCTTCCGCATCAGCTGTGCATAGCGGCCAACGGGCACGGGCACGCCGTTGTGTACGGGTGGAATACACGCGGCCGCGAACGGCGCGGGGCCACCGCGCAACCCCAGCAATGCGGACGGCA
>JBGTFN010000191.1:0-10813 GCA_041747275.1 Gemmatimonadaceae bacterium
CTGACGGCCTTCGCCTGCGCCGTCTCGAGCGTGAGCGGACGCGCAGCACCGCCGCTGACCGCGGTCATGCTCGGCACGTCACTCGGCTGAATGAAAAACACCGCTTCCACCGGCTGGCCGGCAAGCGCCGTGGCGAGCGCCTCGGCCGTCGCGGGAAGCTCCCATCCGATCACAGCAGCCGTGTGACCAAGCGGAGCCGAACGCACGACTTGCGTGGCTCGCCCATCTACACGCAGTCCGAGTTGCGTGAGCGCGTCAGTGGCTTCGGCGACGGAGACATCGTTGCCCGCAACGATCGCGAGCGATGGCGGATCACGCTCGTCGAGGAACGTGCGCAGCATCGCGGTGCGCGCAGCAGGCGCGGTGATGATGTAATGCGGCGTGACGTTGAACGACACCGACGTCGCCTTGACCAGCGGCGTGACGTGGCGCGCCTTGGGCAGGTAGCGCTCGAGGAAATCCTTCACATCGCTGTCGTCTTCGCTGGCGCTCGATACGACGCGCACCGCACTCGACGGCAGGTCGCTCAGCAGCGCTTCAATGGCGTCGCGCGAGCCCTGCTCGGCGAGCAGCACATCGATGCCAAGCAGCACGACGGCCTGCACGCTTTCGAGCGACATCGCTGAACCGCGGCGAAGCGCCAGCAGGTCGGACGGAGTGCCGATGGCGATGGCGACCGGACTTGTCGCCAACACACGCTTGGCGCGCGCAGCAGCAGTGATCGGCACCACGCGCAGCGTAGGTGCGTCAAGCAGGTCGCGCGCTTCTTCCGCGGCGAGCTGCGTGGCCAGCGCGCTGGGTGTGATCACCAGACAGGCTGGTCCAGAGGGCGCGCCACCCGCGCGGCTTCGCTCCACTCCAGGGCGAAGGGCTGCCTGCACCGTGCGCGGTTCCATCGCGCCCATGACTACCACATTCTGGCTGCGCGTGCCGCCAGTTGCCCCGGACTCCGCGCCCGTTGCCGTTCCTACCCGTTCGTCGCCCACGTCCCGCTCCATTCAGTTGTCTGACAGCATATGCACACGACCGCCCAGCGATCGTGCGGAGAGCGCCTGCCGTGGCACGCGCTCCTCGATGAAGGCCCGAGGCTCGCATACGCGAGTCGGGAAGCGGGTGAACTCCGCCGTGTCGCATCCGCGACGACGATTCCGAAGCCACCATTGGCGCCACCCGTGGCGGCGCGTATAACTTGGGCAACGACAAGCGGCACCCAGACGCCCGTGCTGGCGCGTCGACCAAAGCTAGCCGAATCCCTGCCAACTTCCTACTCGCGGTCCGCGATTGCTTCCGGTCGCGGCTGCCTGAGTGTTGCCATGTCACGTCCATTCATTCCGTCCGCCAACATCGCCCGCCTCAAGGAGTCGGCCACCCTTGCCGTTGCGGCCAAGGCACGCGCGCTCAAGGCGGCGGGCGTGCCGGTCATCGACCTCGGGGCGGGCGAGCCCGACTTCGATACGCCGGCCTTCATCCGAAAGGCGGCGGCTGACGCGGTCGAAGCGGGCGCAACGCGTTATACCGCCACCGAGGGCATTCCAGCGCTGCGTGAGGCGATCGCGGCGCAGGCGAACGGCATGTTGCCTGCCGGCGCCGAGCCCTTCACGGCCTCACAGGTCATCGTGTCCAGCGGCAGCAAGCAGTCGCTGTTCAACGCCTGCATGGCGTGCTTCGGACCTGGCGACGAGGTGCTCGTGCCCACGCCGAGCTGGACCAGCTACTACGAGATTCTCGAGCTGGCGCGCGCGACTGCAGTGCCGGTGCAGGGTGATCCCGGGAACTCGCTTAAAGTCACGGCAGCCACGCTCGACGAGTCGTCAACTCCGCGCACTCGTGGTGTGATGCTCAACTCGCCGTGCAATCCCACGGGCGCGATATACACGCGCACGGAACTCGAGGATATCCTCGCGCTGGCCGACGAACGCGCATGGTGGGTGTTGTCCGACGAAATTTATCAGCGCATCGCCTACGACGAGCCGGCCGTGTCGGTACTGGAGCTGGCTCCGGCGCGTGACCGGTTGATTCTGATCAACGGTGTCGCCAAGGCCTATGCGATGACGGGCTGGCGAATTGGATGGGCGCTCGCGCCGCAGGCGGTGACTCGCGCTATGATCGCCGTGCAGTCGCACACCACGTCCAACCCGGCTGCAGTCTCGCAGCACGCCGCGCTCGCCGCCCTCACCCGCGTGAAGGAAGCCGACGCCGCCATCGATCACATGATGGTCGCGTTCAAGCGCCGTCGCGATGCAGTACTCGAAGCACTTGGACCCGAGCGTGAACGCGCGATCTTTCCGGCAGGTGCATTTTATCTCTACCTCAACGTGGCGTCATTCGGGGGCGACAACCCCGGTGCCAAGTTTGCGGAAGCGCTGCTCGACGAGCATCAGGTCGCCGTGGTGCCCGGAAGCGCGTTTCTGACACCCGACTGGATTCGCGTATCCTACGCCACATCGGACGAGATTGCCGTCGAAGGCATGCGTCGCATCGCCCAGTTGCTCACCGCCGGATCCTGACTCTCGAGGAGCACGCATGATCACGACCATCGTCTTGGTGCAGGCCGATCCCAAACGCATTCAGGAGTGCGCCGTCACGCTGGCGGGCATTGACGGTGTGGCCGAGGTGTACTCGGTGTCGGGTGCGTGGGATCTGGTGGCGATCGTGCGCGTGCCGGATCTCGAGCGCATTGCCGATGTGGTGACGCGCGACTTTGCAACTGTGCCGGGCATCGAGCGCACCCAGACGCTTACCGCGTTTCGCGCCTATTCAAAGGGTGATCTTGAGCAGGCGTGGGACATCGGAGTGGAGTGAGAGCGCCCGCGCATCGCCTGATGCTCGCCTCGCGATACAACGAAGCCCGCGCCTCAGAAATCACAGCGATTGCCAATGAAGCGGAAAATCTCACGCCACGCATCGTTTTCGAAACGAAAGGCCACCGTGAAAAGCGGCGACAGCTGTTTGTCGACCAGTCCGAAGAACAGTTCCGGCACGCCGTCGTTGTCGACGTCCAGGTAGTCGAGAAACTCGAGCTTCGGAAGCATGCGAGGCGCGCCCACCGTGGAGTATTTCAGCGTCGGGCGGTAACCGTACGTGCCCTCATCCATCACCACGATGAGCTGCCGAGGCCGCTCGCCGTACGTCAGCAGCGTATCCGGCAGCGGTGACCGATCGTTGTACTCCACCACCAGCGTCGTGCTGCCGATGATGCCGGTAGGCACCTGGTGCACACGTCGTTCGTACCGACCCAGCTGCCCCGCCGGCACGCCGGCCGTCGGCGCCACCAGCGTTCCCACGTCCCGCAGAGCAGCCTCGATTTGCGCCTGCGTCAGCGTTTTGCCGCCGGTCACGACCGGTCGCTGCTTGTTGGTCGCGAGCGGAGGCAGCGGTCGCACGTCGCCGCCCGCCGTGATGGCCCGGGCCATCGGAATGACCACCGGACAGTCGAGCGAGTCGAGCGGGCTGGAGCCGGGCTGCCACATGCCCCGGAACATGCGCATGGGCCGTTCAGCGCGGGCGGAGCGATACGGAACGAGCGTCTTTCCTGCCCGCATGAAATCTTCGTCGACCTGACGCCAGGCGCGTGTTGAAAGGCGCAGTGGGCGAAAGCCCTCTTTTCCGACCGTCGCGATGGGAACTACGAACGCACCGCCCGCATCGGGCAGCACACGCCACAGAATTTCAGGGCCGTCAGCCAGCAGAATGCTGTCGCGCTCCCAACGGCTCAGCACGGGATCCTTCCCGAACACGCGCTTGACTGCCCCATCACCACCACAACCGGCCGTCAGGGAGGCGAATGCCGCGACCATCGCAACAAGCTTCGGGATGCGTGCTGCGTGCGCGGTTCGCGTGCGGTTCAACGAGATGGTAGCAGGAAGCATGAAGTGGCGTAGAGCGGGTCGGACCTGAGAAAGCACAAAGTTCACGTGGCAGCGGCCTGGGCGCCACTCCTCACAGGGACGAGTCATTGCCCGGGGAGGCACGCGCGTGACCCGGAGCCTCAGGTGCAGTGCGGGGTATTCGTCGCACATGAAGAAATGCACGGCACTCGTGTCCTTCCTGTCGTTGTGGTCCGTACTTGCCGCACCGCTCTTCGCGCAAGGAACAGATGGCGCGCCGGTTCGCGCCCGCCCGCTCGGGTCGGGTATCGACGCCGCCGTACCGCTCGTTGTGGCACCCAATCGGGGTGACCTGCTGCTGCTGGAGATGCAGCAGGTGGTGGAGATGGGAGGACAGCGCCTGCCTGCCTACTCGTTGCCGCGCAGCGGATCGCAGGTTCGACCGGAACGCCCCGAGCGCCCGTCACCGCGGAACGGACCTCGAAGGAGCGCGCTGCCACAGCGCGTCACCGAGATGGACTTCTATGCGAGGTCGACGGTCGAGGCCAATGACGCGAGAGGTACCGTCGTCTCGACGATCATGGACTCGTTGCTCGTGCGTGAGTCCGACATGGGCAAGCCGCCCCGCATGCAGCGCGTGGCCCTGCCCGCAGGATCGAAACCCACTCGAATCCGTGTTCGCCAGAACGGGTCCATGAGCATGCTCGATGTGCCCGGCGGCGCAGCGGCGGTGGGAGCGACACTCTCGGCGATGCCGGCCTTCCTCCCGGACCACGATGTGAAGGTGGGCGACACATGGGAGCGCGACGTTGAGATTCCGCCATTGCCGCTACCGGGATATCGTGCAGACGGCGTGCTGAGAGCCGAATTCCGGCTCGATTCCATCACGCGCGGAGGGCGAAATGCCTGGGTGTCGCTCACCGGCACCTTGCGCCGCTCTGGTGCCGCGCGTGCCGCGCGCGACCTGCCCGCCGGCTCACGCGTGGTGACCGACGGCACCATGAACGGCACGCTGATGCTGGACCGGGTCCGCGGCTGGATCACGGAAGCCGACACGGTGATCGACGTCATCTCGGAAGTGGCGGCGCCGTCGGACGGTGGCACCCCGGTGGAGCTGGCGATTCGCATCACGCAGAGACTGCGCGTTAAATAGCGGGGAAATGCGACTCGTCCATCTCGCAGATCTCCATCTGGGCTATCGACAATTCCAGCGGCACACAGTGACCGGCGTCAATCAGCGAGAGGCTGATGTCGCGGCAACGTGCGCGCGCGCCATCACACAGATCATTGCACTTGCACCCGACGTGGTGCTCGTGGCCGGCGATGTCTTTCATTACGTGAGACCGTCCAACGCGGCAATTCTGGACGGCTTCAGCCTGTTTGCGCGGTTGCGCGCTGCACTGCCGCAGTCCCTGATCGTAATGATCGCCGGTAACCACGACCTGCCACGAACCACCGACGCCGGCTGTATCCTGCAGCTGTTTCGCGAACTGGGCATTCGCGTGGTGATGTCGGGTATGGAGCGCATCGACGATCCCGCGCGCGACCTCTCCGTGCTTGCCGTGCCGTACGCGCCGCCCGCAACATCTGAGACGGCCGACGCGCCACCGGTACGCTCGTACGAAGCTGACTCGCGTCGACGCTTCAACGTGCTGCTGCTGCATGACGAAGTCCGCGGAGTCGTGCCCGACGCGGCGCACGCACACGAGCGCCTGCACACGCCCATCGATCCGATCGAATTCGAGCGATCGGCGTGGGACTACGTCGGACTCGGCCACTATCACGTGTATCGCCCGATCACACTGCAGCACGCGGCGACGGGACGAGACATTCCGTGCTTTTACAGCGGCTCGCTGGAATACACGAGCACCAATCCCTGGAGTGAAGTGCGCGAGGAAGTGCAGCGTCGCGGCCAAGCGCCAGGTCGCGTCAAGGGATTCATCGAGCCCGACCTCGTTACCGGCCCGCACGTGTTTCATCACGTCGTGCCGGCACGACGCATGCTCGACCTGCCCGAGATCGACGGCGCGGGTCGCACGGCGCAGGAACTCGATGCGCTGATTGCTTCGACGATTGCAAGCGCCGGCGACGCCCTCGCTAACGCCGTAGTGCGGCTGCTCGTGCGCGACGTGATGCGACATGTCGTGCGCACACTCGACTACGCACCGCTGCGCGAAGTGCGGCGCCGCACACTGCATTTCCACCTCGACACGCGAAGGCCCGACGCCATCGCTGCTTCCGTCGGCGGCGGCGCACCGGGACGCCGCGCCACGCTGCGTGACCGCCTGGCTGAGCGACTGCAGCAACGCGCGCTTGCGCCAGGACTCGATCGTGATCGCCTTGTGCAGCTTGGGCTCGCGTATCTCACACGCGCCGAAGATGCCGCGGCGGCCGCCCTGCCGGTGGCCGAGGTCTGACCATGCGATTGCATTCACTCACGCTGCGCAACTTCCGTCAGCACGCCGATACGCAGGTGCAGTTCACGAGCGGATTGACAGGCATCATCGGTGCCAACGGTGCAGGGAAGACCACGTTGCTCGAGGCGATTGCCTGGGCACTGTACGGCAACAGCGCAGCCCGTGGCACTCGGGAGTCGATCCGTCACGCGCGCGCCGATGACAAGGCGCCCGTTCGGGTGACGCTCGACTTCGAGCTCGGCGGCCATCGCTATCGTGTCGATCGCAGCCTGCGCACCGCCGACGTCTACATGGACGGGGGCGCGGAGCCGATCGCGCATACGATCCGCGGCGCGAACGAGTTGCTGCAGCGACGCATGGGCATGTCCCGCACCGAGTTCTTCAACACCTACTTTACGGGCCAGAAGGAACTCGATGTAATGGCGGCGCTGGGTCCGGTTGAGCGCGCACGTTTTCTCGCGCGCGTACTAGGCTATGACCGACTCGGCGTCGCACAGGAAATGCTGCGTGATCAACGCCGCGCGATCATTGCCGAACTGAACGGACTGCGCAGCGGAATGCCCGACGCGCGCGATATCGGCGCAAGGGAATCGGAGGCGGAACAGGCGCTCTCAGCGGCGCGCGATCAGGCTGAGCTCGGGCAGGCAACACTGGCAGCTGCTCGCGCAGTGCTCGATGAACGCACTCCGCGATGGGAATCGGCCGAGCGGGCGCGTGAACGATGGCGTGTGCTCGATGCCGACCGTCGTGTGCTTGTGCAGGACACACAGGCCAGCACGCGTGATGTGGAACGACTGCAATCAGAACTGGCAGGCGTGGCCACCGCGCGCGCGTCGCTTGCGCCGCTGCTGGTGGAGACGGAGCGCCGCGCTGCACTGCAGGAGCGCGTAGAGCAGCTCGACGTGCGCTCTGCCGCAGAGAGCGAGCGACATGGACTGTCGGAACGACTGCGCACGCTGCGCGAAGAGCAGGCTCGTCTCGACGAGCGACTGGTCAAACTCGAGTCGGCACCGGCGTTCGAACGCGATCAACGCGAAAACCTCGCTCGGATTCGCGAATCCCTCGCGGTTGCCGAGCGCGAACTCGACGAGGCACGGACCGTATGGGCGCGCGACCGGCAGGAGGCGGAGACCAAACTTGCCTCGCTTGAGACCCAGCGCGAAGAGCTTGCCGCCCAGCACGCAACGCTCGACGGACTTGGCGCGGAGAGTCCGTGCCCAACCTGCGGTCGTCCGCTCGGAGAGTCGTATCGCGATGTGCTGGCGCTCATCACGGAACAGCTGGAGACCGTCACCGTGGATGGCAGCTACTTCCGCCAACGGGCGCGGCAACTCGCCAAGATTCCCGAATCACTGCAGGCGCTCGACGCACGCCGTACCGCGCTCCAGCAGGACATCGCGGGTGCGGAGCGGCGGTACGCGCGTATCCAGGCCGCGCTTCAGGAGCGCGAACAACTTGGACCCCAGGCCGAATCGGTGCGTACGCGCATTGCGGATGCGGAGGCTCGCCAGGCCGCGCTTCCGGTCGGCTACAACGCAGACGAGCACCGTTCGGTGCGCACGGAGCTCAAGCGTCTCGTTGAGATCGCTGCGCGCGCAGCATCCTTGCAATCCACGGTGGATCGTGAACCGGCGTTGCAGCAGCAGAGGGATGCAGCCGCGCAGCGAGCGGCGGATCTCGCGCAGCAGCTCGAGACGCTCAGCGCGGAGCAGTCGGCACTCGGATTCGACGCCGATTCACACGAGTCGCTGCGCGCCGAGTATGTCGGCGCTGCAGCGCAGCTTCGTACTGCCGAACTCGCGGACGCAGACGCACGCGGCACCGTTCAGCGCACCGAGCAGCAGCGCGATTCGGCTCGGCGCGCCCGGGAGACGCTCGACAAGTTGCAGACGCGCGCATCGGCGCTCGAAGTGGAACGTTCGCTGCACGACGAGCTGGATGATGAGTTCGGCGCACTGCGCGACGAACTGAACGATCGCCTTCGCCCGGAGCTGTCGGAACTCGCCAGCGCATTTCTCGAGTCGCTCACCGACGGCCGCTACGCTGCGCTCGAGCTGGATGAGAACTACGGTGTGCAGGTGCTGGAAGACGGCATTCCCAAATCCGTGCTCTCCGGCGGCGAAGAAGACCTGTGCAACCTCGTCTTGCGTCTCGCAATCTCGCAGATGATTGCCGAGCGTGCCGGCCAGCCATTTTCCCTGCTCATTCTCGACGAAGTGTTCGGTTCGCTCGACGAATCGCGTCGCGACAACGTACTGGCGCTTTTGCGCCGACTGCATGATCGTTTCGAACAGGTGATCGTGATTACACACATCGAAAATGTTCGCGAGGGATTGGATCGGGTGCTGAGCGTGTCGTACGATCCGGAGCAGGGCACGAGTCGCGTCGCCGCATCACTTGGTGGCGCGGCGGGTGCCGACGCGGCTTCGTGGGAGGCGGAGCTGGTATGACGGCCTCGCCGCGTGCATGGCGTCCCGTGCGTCCGGTAGACGGACCATCGGTCGCAACTGCCTCCGACATACCCGCACTCAACGAAGTCTTCAGTGAGGCCTTCAGCGACCGCTATCGACGCGACGGCATGGTGGGCGTGCGCGTACCCCCGCTCAATCCGGCAATCTGGCGCTACGCGATCCATGACGCCGGCGATGGTGCGATGGTCTGGCGCGACGAGCGCCAGCGGCTCGTGGCCTTCAACATCGTGCATCATTCGGGTAGCGAAGGATGGATGGGCCCGTTATGCGTGCGTCCAGACCATCAGGGCGCGGGTTTGGGCAGTGTCATCGTGCGCGCAGGCATTCACTGGCTTCGAAGGCAGCAGGTGCGCGTGATCGGACTCGAGACAATGCCGCGCACGGTGGACAACATCGGATTCTATTCAGCGCTTGGTTTCGTGCCCGGGCCACTCACCATCACGCTCACCGTCGAAGCAGCCGGCAGCGATCGTCAGTTGCAACTGTTGTCGCGACTGTCACCGCTGGAGCGCGAAGTCACGATGCAGGCGTGCCGAGCGCTGACGCACCGCCTCATGCCGGGCTACGACTTCAGCAAGGAACTCGAGCTCACCGAACGCCTGTCGCTCGGCGACACCGTCTTGCTCGGCGATCCGGCGGCGCCCTCAGGATTTGCGCTCTGCCACTCGGCGGCACTCGTGGAAGGGCGATCGCGCGACGAGCTGCGCGTGCTCAAGCTCGTGCTCGCGCAACGCGAGGACCTGCCGTCGATGGTGCGCGCGCTCTGCGACCTTGCCAAGCGAGGCGGCACGCCGCGCGTTGCGATCCGACTGCAGGGGCACTACACCGAGGCCTATCGCATGCTCGTCGCACTGGGCGCGCGCGTTCGGTGGACCGATCTGCGTATGAGCGTGCACGGTTGGGAGGAGCACACGCCGGACGAGGGCATCGTGCTGTCGAACTGGGAAATTTGAATTAGAACAACCGACGGCCTGGAAAGTCGGTCAGTGCGCGAGGAGTCAGGACCTTGGCGGCGTCGTGCCGCGCACCACTATGCGCCAGATGATGAGAAAAACGCCTACGGTCAGCAGCAGATGGACCCATCCGGGGGCCGTGGTGGTAAACGTCATCCACGCCCACGCAACGAGCATCGTGACGCCGGCGACGATCAGGAAGTCCATGGTCTGTCTGGCGAGGTGTTGGGGGAACTTTTGTGCAGTGTTCGCGGCGGCGGATGAGGGATAGCGCAAGGGTTTGCGCGACCGCGTGCGCGATCGGTAATATTCAAACGTAATGTTCGGGACGGAGAGATTTACTTCTTGAGCCGATAAGCTCTTGGAGCGGGCCTGACATACTGCGTGGACGCCATGCCCCAGTGCGGGGAAGACGGAAGTGCGGTGAGGGTCCCATTATTTCTCTTGGGCTTCAAGATCACCTCTTCGATCCCGGTTTTGTGCGCAACGGCTCCGCCCTCGGGTGGGGCCGTTGTGTTTTTGGTGGCCCTTGGCTGGTCGAACGGGTACCGTTCTTCATCGCGCACGTGATGCGCGGGAACGCCCGCCTCCCCGCGGGGGTTGATTCGCTCGTGGGCCGCAACCGGCCGGCTCACGGGGGCACTCAGACGGGTGCATTTCCGCCGCACCTGCTCGCGATCCATATCGGATCACTGCCTTCGCTGGCCGGACGCAACGCTCGTATGCCCATTGTGACCGTGACGCGGCGCCTGCGCTTCAATGCGGCGCACCGTGTCCACAATCCCGCGCTCACTGACGAAGAGAACGCGCGGATCTTCGGCAAGTGCAACAACAAGAACTGGCACGGCCACAACTACGTGCTCGAAGTGTCGGTCACGGGCCCGATCGACGCGACCACCGGGTATGTCGTCGACCTGGGCGTCGTGCGTGACATCGTCGAGCGCGAAGTGATCGACAAGACAGACCATCGCAATCTCAATCTTGAAGTGGACTACCTGTCGGGACTCAACCCGACCTCGGAGAATATCATCGTGGCCATGTGGGGCGTGATCGAGCCGGCGTTGAAGCCGGCGCGCCTGCAGCGGCTCCGCCTCTGGGAGACCGAGAACAACTATGTCGAATATGAGGGGGAGTGAAGGCATGAT
>JBGTFN010000192.1:0-2199 GCA_041747275.1 Gemmatimonadaceae bacterium
GAGGTGCAACTCAGCCGCGCCCAGCGTGCGAAAGAGCACCTGTCCGCGCGGCAGGTCCGGCGGCGGCGGCGGAACGGTCAGCACGCGCTCGGTTGAAGCCACCGGGGCGTCATCTGCCGACACATCGCCGGCGTCAGGCACAGACTCAGGAGCAGCAGCGTCGGACATTCGCATCTCCAGGAGATCGAGGGAGCAAGTCACCGCAATCTCGGCGCGACCGTCACCTGAGCGTCATCTACTGGTGACGATAGCGCGCCGTAACGCGAAACGCGATACCCAAATGATGCGCGCCAGGTGGGCAGCGCAACATCCGGGCAAGTACGACGTGCCTAGCGCACTACATCGGGAAGGCGCACGATGTCCTTGAACTCCGCGCCGTCCGCTTCGGCCTGGAAGTTGAGCACCAAACGGTGACGCAGCACGGCAGGCGCAACGGCCTTCACATCCTCGAAATCCGGCGCGGCGCGTCCGTCCATGGCCGCACGCGCCTTGGCGCCCAGCACGAGGTACTGCGACGCACGCGGACCCGCGCCCCACGACACGTACTTCTTGACGCCGACTCCTGCCAACGGATCGTCGGGACGCGTGCTGCGTGCCACCGCGACTGCATACTGAATCACGCTTGGCGGCGCCGGCAGACGACGTACCAATTGCTGCAACGCGAGCAACTCTTCTCCGCCCAGCACCGGTGTGATCTTCGGAATCTTGTCACCAGTGGTTGCATACACGATCTGTTCTTCTTCTTCGCGCGTCGGATAGCCGAGCCGCAGCTCGAACATGAAGCGGTCGAGCTGCGCTTCGGGCAACGGATACGTGCCTTCCTGTTCAATCGGGTTCTGCGTGGCGAGCACGAAGAACGGCGACGGCATCGTGTACGTCTGTCCCGCAACGGTGACCGTGCGTTCCTGCATCGCCTGCAGTAGTGCCGCCTGCGTTTTCGGGGGAGCGCGATTGATTTCGTCCGCCAGCACGACGTTCGCAAAGATGGGCCCTCTCACGAACCGAAATGCGCGCCGACCCGTGCCCGGCTCTTCCTCC
Organism: Gemmatimonadaceae bacterium; assembly: GCA_041747275.1. Taxonomy (GTDB): domain Bacteria; phylum Gemmatimonadota; class Gemmatimonadetes; order Gemmatimonadales; family Gemmatimonadaceae; genus JAABRT01. The sequence goes on from JBGTFN010000192.1 coordinate 1,039, forward strand.
ATCAACTCCGTGCCCGTGATGTCACTCGGCATCAGATCCGGCGTGAACTGCACGCGGGAGAACGAAAGTGCGAGCGCTTCGGACACGGTTTGCACCAACAACGTTTTTGCGAGACCGGGCACGCCGACAAGCACTGCATGCCCGCCAGCCAGCAGCGCTGCAACAAGATCATCGACGATCTGCGCTTGACCGACAATGCGTCGGGCAATCTGTTCACGAAGTTGTGCGCGCGCTTCAGCGAGACGGGTCAGCAGCGCCAGGTCGTCGGCGCCAGGATCGATTGCAGGACGGCTCGGAGAGGTCATCGTCGAGAGGAGGGAAGCGAGAGTTGCTGTACCGGGCGGGGCCGATACACGCGCGCACGCCTGACAGAACGCGTAAAGCTACGCGCGCGTTGTGTGTTCTGCCTTGTGGGTGGGACGTCCCGCTGCGCGTGCGTGTCGCGCGCTACTGCACGCTGAAGTCGACGCGCTTTTCGACGGGGTGTGTGTCGCTGTGCAACACGGCGACCAGCGTATAGCGCCCAGTGCTTGGCGGTGCCGGCCAACGTTCGTCGTACGTCACGACATCGCGCGCTTCAAGCAGGCGGTTCTGCATGAGCTGTGTGAACAAGCGTCCATCGCTCCAGCGCCACACTTCGCGGCCTGTGACATCGAGCACGACGAAGTCGTGCGTTTGTCCCGACGGAAAGTTCAGTTCGACGCGTCGGCCTGTGCCATTCGTCACACTCAACGCAAAGCGCACCGTGCGTGCTCCGGGTGCCGCATCCACGCGAACGATCGCCGACACAACCGTGTCCGCGATGGCGGGCCGAGCGGCCACCAGGTCGTTCTGACTGCGCGACCCCCATGAAAAAATGAGGACGGCAGCTGCGATGAGTGGAACGGTGATGCGCGCGAGCATCAGTCTTCAGTTGAATGTGTCGGAGCGCACAACGCGCCCCTGCAATGACTTGGACGAGTCGGCGTCACATTTCGCAACGTGGCGCCATTTATCAACGGCAGGTGAGGTACCGAGGCAACACTAGTGGGCTAAGTATTGCACTGGGGCCAACTTCGCACAATAGCGAGTTGCGCGTCGGCGTTTGTTCGGGGCGGTGGCGGATTGCTTGCGAAAAATTTCACAAGCTCCTAGCTTCCCGATCTCATGCGCGACGTCAAA
>JBGTFN010000193.1:0-2574 GCA_041747275.1 Gemmatimonadaceae bacterium
CACGACCAGGCCCGGCACCTTGTCGCCCTTCGCACGCGTGACGGCCGCACTCATTCCGCGCGCCTTGAACGATCCGGTTGGATTCTGCGATTCATCCTTGATGCGCAGGCGCCGTACGCCGAGCTCCTTCGCCAGTCCCGCTGCCTCGATCATCGGCGTCAGTCCCTCGCCGAGCGTGACCGGCTGTTCGCCGACGTGCAGCGGCAGCCACGACGCGTAGCGCCACATGTCCCACCGCACCGGGAAGGTGTGGTCGAGCGGAACGGGTGTGTAATGCGCGAAAAGCGGCTGCGCGCAGGACGGACACGTGGTGGCGCCGACGATAGCGGGCGGTATGGTGCCGCAGGCGGAACAGGAGAGCGACCAGGTCATGTCTCGTCAGGTTGGGGAGGGTCAATCGGCTCGGGAGCCGGGACACCGAGCGCCTCATGCACCTTCCGCGCGATCGAAAGCCCGAAGCCCGGCACACGTGCAATGTCGTCGAGTGGCGCATCACGCACGCCCTGTACACTGCCGAAACGATGCAGCAGCGCTCGTCGCCGGTTGGGGCCCACGCCGGGAATCTGCAACAGCTCCGATGTGATGGTACGCGCGGCGCGCTTGCTGCGCTGGAATGTGATCGCAAATCGGTGCGCCTCATCACGCGCCTGTTGCAGCAGACGCAGCGCTGGCGAACGACGCGGAAGCCGGATGCCGTCGCTGCGTCCGGGAAGAAAGATTTCCTCATCGCGCTTGGCGAGGCTCACAATGAGTTGATTGGGCATGTCAAGATCGCGCAGCGCGGTGACTGCAGAACTGAGCTGTCCCTTGCCGCCGTCAATCACGACAAGATCCGGCAGCGGCTTGTTCTCATCTCTGCGACGACGAAGAAAACGCGACACCACCTCATGCATGGACTTGAAGTCATCGATTCCGGCGGTGTCCTTGATCATGAACTTTCGATATTCGCTGCGCTTCGGGCGCCCGTTTTCGAACCACACACTCGACGCCACCGTGTCCGTGCCCTGCGCGTGCGAGATGTCAAAGCACACCAGCGAGCGAGGCAGTCGAGGCAGTCCAAGCTCGCGCTGCAACTCGTACACTGGATCGGAAGCGCGCTCATCGGCTTCGAGCGCGGCCAGCTTGAACTCCTCGAGCAAGTGGCGTGCATTCTGGTCCGCGAGATCGACGAGCGCACGACGCGGTCCGCGCTGCGGCACGCGCACCTGCGTGCCTTCCAGTGCCTGCTCCAGCATCTCCTGCTCAGGCACGGGAAATGGCAGCAGCACGTGACGAGAGCGGCCAGGAGCTGTGCGGTACCACTGTAGCAGAAATGCCGCGAGCACAAGTCCGTCGTCGACATCTTCCGCGTGCTCGAGCAGGCGCTGTTCGCGCGCGAGCAACTTGCCATCGCGAATGCGCATGACCACGGCGCACGCATCTTCTCCATCACGCGCGTATCCGATCACGTCCCGGTCACCGCCCTCGACGTCCACCACCACAGTGGGTTCTTCCATCTTCTCGAGATGCCGCAGCGCATCCCGCATGTCCGCTGCGGTCTCGAAGTCGAGCGCATCGGACGCCTCGCGCATTCGCGTTCGCACCCGCGCAACCACATCACTGGTGCGCCCATCGAGAAACGCGACGACATCGTCGATCATGCTGCGATAGGCCGCCTGTTCCTGCCAGCCGACGCAAGGCGCGTGACAGCGCTTGATGAAGTAATCAAGGCACGGCCGCTCTGGACGCTCACGCGGAAGATCGTAGTGGCACGAGCGCACGGTGAAGGTGCGCTTGACGACGTTGAGTGCGCGCCGCATGGCACTGACATCCGTGTACGGTCCGAAATAGCGTGCTCCGTCGTCGACCAGACGCCGAGTCACCAGCACGCGCGGGAACGGCTCCTGCACCGTGACCTTGATGTACGGATACGACTTGTCGTCGCGCAGCGCGACGTTGAACCGCGGGCGATACTCCTTGATGAGATTCGCTTCGAGAATGAGCGCGTGCGCTTCGCTGGGAACGACCAGCGTGTCCACATCGGCGATGCGACGTACCATCGCGACCGTACGCGGGCTGACGTGATCGAGCGCGAAATAGCTGCGCACGCGCGAGCGCAGGCGCTTGGCCTTGCCGACGTAGAGAATGGCGCCGGTGGCGTCCTTCCACATGTAGACGCCTGGCGATTCGGGCAGGTGCGGCACCTTGGCGGCAACCGCTGCCGGCATGCGTTCCGTGGTCGTCGTTGCCGATGTCCGGCTCATCGTTGCACCGGCATTCCAGACGCTGAAGCGTTGGCTGACTCGTTCACTGTTCCCTGCCTGAATCAGGCTGCCGCGGACGTAGCCGCAGCCACCGCGCGGCCTCACCGGAGCCCATCCACCACGAGCTCACCAGGTACGAGAGCGAGAAGATCCCGAATACAATTGGACCCTCGATCCAGCGATGCAGTTCCGGCAGCAAGCCACGCACTGCGAATGCGATGGCTCCGGCGAGCAGCGCGAGCACGAGGATCCGCCACACGGACCGGCGGGCCGAGTCGTCGAGCAGCGGTCCGAGCAGGCGCCGCACGGCGTTCGACAACAGCGCGAAGTT
>JBGTFN010000194.1:0-17876 GCA_041747275.1 Gemmatimonadaceae bacterium
TGGAGGCACCGGCGCGCTGGCGTTCAGTCTGCGCAACTTGCTGGAACCGGGCATGCGTGTGCTCACCGCCGCGCCGTACTGGGGTCCGTACGACGTGCTCGCCAGCGAGAGCGGCATGCGACTCGCGTCCGCGCCGTATCCGGCCATCGGCGGCACGCTCGACATCGCGCTTTGGCGCACGCGCGCCATGGATATCGTGCGCACACAGGGACGCCTGCTCGTGTGGCTCAACGATCCCTGTCACAATCCGACAGGTCGCAGTCTGTCCACCGATGACAGGCGTGCGCTGCTCAAACTGCTGCGCGAGCTGAGCGATCACGGTCCCGTTTCGCTCGTGCTCGACTTTGCATATCTCGACTACGCGCGTGATCCCGCGCGCGTGCGCGAAGCACTCGACGACTATCGCGCCCTGGGTGAAGCAAGACGCGTGCTCGTCGGCGCGAGCCTGAGCCTGAGCAAGGCGTTCACACTCTACGGCGCGCGCGCTGGTGCGCTCGTGTTCCCGTGGGCAACCGACCCTTCGCTATTTGCAGCACTCTCTACAAGCTGTCGCGGCACATACTCCAACTGCGCTCGTGCGCCGATGCACGTGCTGCTGCGGCTATCGTCGGACGAGACACAGGTGTCGGCACTTGCGGCTGAACATGCGCATTGGCGTGGCGTGCTCACCCGTCGCGCAGACGCGCTCGACGCTGCACTCAAGGCCGAAGGGTTCGATGGCGTGCCGTGGGACGGCGGATTCTTCGTGACCGTGCCCATGATGCAGCCACGCGCGGTGAGCGACCGCCTGATGACCGAAGGCGTGTTCGTGGTACCCGTTCCTGAGGGTTTGCGACTGGGCATCTGCGGCCTGCGTGAAGCTGACGCACCGCGTGTTGCGGCAGCTATTCGTGCGTCGTTCAGCGAGCCGGCCACCGAGACGGCGTAGAGCGCGACTGGTGCCGGCAATCCACAGCAAGGTGCCCGTTCTCACACTCCGCGCGGGTGCTCGGGCACTGGCCCTCGTGCGCGATCGCGGGTTGCGCGCGCAGGACGTGGACGTAATGCCGGGCGCATCCGGAGGCGCGAAGTGGCTGGCGATCGGCGGACTTGATCGCATGCTCTTCGGCGAGTTTCTACAGCAATCAGAGCGCACACGCGCATTGCACCTGGTGGGTTCTTCAATCGGAAGTTGGCGCATGGCATGCCTTGCACAGCGCGATCCCGTCTCCGCGCTTGGGCGTGGTCATCACGCGTACATCTACGAGCAGCGCTACTCGAAACGTCCGAACGCGCGTGAAGTGACGGAAGTGCTCACGCGCGCCCTCGACCTGCTGCTCGGAGAGCATGGCCTTGATGAGATCCTCGTGCACCCCGTATTTCGCCTGCACGTGATCACGGCAGTAGGGCGCGGCCTCGCGTCGAGCGATCGCCGCTTGCTGCTGTCCGCATCGCTGGCGCTGGCGGCCGCCGCCAATGCGGTGTCACGACGCTCGCTGTCGATGCAGTTCCGCCGCTGCGTATTTCACAACGCAGAGACTCCCACACCATTCGCACACTGGCGCGACCTGCCCACGGAGCACGTGACGCTCACGCGCGATATTCTTCGCTCCGTGCTGCTCGCGTCAGGCGCCATTCCGCTCGTGCTCGAGGGTATTCGCATTCCCGACGCGCCAGGCGGCGTGCACTGGGATGGGGGCGTACTCGACTATCATCTCGATCTGGACTTCGGCGACGGTGACGGCCTGGTGCTCTATCCACACTTCTACTCGCACGTGATCCCAGGCTGGTTCGACAAGGGGCTGCCGTGGCGACGGGCGCGAGCCCGCAACTTCGCTCGTGTGCTGATGATCGCGCCCAGTGATGCATTTGTCGCGTCGCTGCCTGGTGGCAAGATCCCCGACCGCCGCGACTTCTACGCCTTCGACGATACAGAACGCATGCGTCGCTGGCAGGCTACGCTCGACGCGAGCGAACGCCTCGGCGACGAGCTTCGCACAATGATTGCGCGCGGACGTGTAGCCGACGCGGTGACGCCCTGGCAGTAGGCGCCACGCTCATCGCGCGAGCTTGCGGTTGTCACGTCGCGTACGCGCGAGACTGTCATCTCGCGTCCGCACGTCCGTTCCGGGCGCGCAAGGTGACCAGCACCAGCACCGCCGCGATCATCGCTGTCGCGAAGAGTCGCTGCGACAGTCCTTCGCGGGTGAATCCGGCGAACACATCGCTCATGACCACGTGCGTGAGCACCGCCGCGGCCCACGCGAAGGTCACTTCGCGTGCGAACGCTCGGCCATGCCACATCGCCCGTCCAGCCTGCAGACCCAGCACGCCAACGACGAAGCGCAGCACCAGATTCGTCCACGCCTGCACACTGTCGCTCGCAAACTCCGTGAGCCCGCCGCCCATCAGGGTCTGTAAAGTCATGAACGCGACGACGATGATCGCGAGGTAGGGTCGCCTCATGCAATGAATTGTACACGCACGATCGTGCAGGCGTTGCCGCGCTACGACGCCGATCGCACGAAGTACAACGTGAGCAACCGCGGCAGCGAATCCGGCGCCGCGCCCTCTTCGGTCCACTCACCCATCGAGCGCAACACAAATCCGGCTCCGAGTGCGCTGTTCACGAACTCACTTACGTTGTGACGAAACGCCGGCACGCGCACCGGTTCGCCCGAGTCGGCGTGCAGGTAGTGCGCCTGAGCGCCGGCAAGCTGGCGCATCGGGTGCAACTCGCTCACGAACAGCTTGCCACCCTTGCGAAGCACGCGCGCCGCCTCCGCAAACACCGCACGCACATCCTGAATGTGCTCGAGCACCAGCGTGCCCACGACGAGATCGATCGATGCGTCGTTCACAGGCCAGGGCGTAAGCACATCCTGCTCGACGAAGTGAACATGCGAGGCTTGAATGCGCGAGCGTGCCACTTCGAGCATGCCGGCGGAGATATCGATCGCTGTCACCTCACGGCACTGCGACGCAAACCACTCGGTGTTCTTGCCCGTGCCGCAGCCGAGTTCCAGCACCGCTCTTCCGCGCACACTGGGGCCGTGCGCGCGAAGCACTCGCGCGTCGAGATCGCGAGTGCGGTTTGCCTGCGTGTCATAGCTCGCTGCCCACTGATCATAGGCGCGCGCGACCGACGCCGGTTCTCCCCCATCGGCAGGGGGCGGAACGAAGGGTTGCGGGTCGCGGATCGGCTGGGACTGGTTCGAAGTCTGCATTTTTGAAAGTTACAACTGCGGCTGGCAACACAACCCTGGCAGGCTGTTCCGTTACCAGATCTTGCACACAACTGCTGAAAACCGCACCGCAATCCGTCGCCGCTTCGCGCCGCTTGCCGCCGTGCCTCAGCATCGCCACTTTCGAAGCCAGTGAACCCGATCCCCGAAACCAAGGCGCAATCGTGGGCCATCCCATTCGGACGCCGGGTGTCTGCGTGAAGGAAATGACGAGCGTTGTGCGCGTGATTGCGCCCGCGCCAACGTCTCGAACCGCATTCGTCGGACGCGCGAAGCGCGGTCCCGTCAATCAACCGATCTCACTCTCCTCTTTCGCTGAATACGAACGCGATTTCGGCGGCCTGTGGGCGGCGAGTGCGATGAGCAGTGCGGTGCGCGACTTCTTCGCGAATGGGGGCACGGAAGCGATCGTCGTGCGCCTGGTGCGCGGCGCGTCAGCGCCTTCACCCGGAGACGATGATGTCTCCGACACCACCGCGCCCCTCATACTTGACGACTTTCTGCCGCCAGAGGGCAACGCTGGTCAGCGGGGCCTGTACGCGCTCGAAAAAACTGAACTGTTCAGCTTGCTCTGTCTGCCGCCGTACCTCGGGCATCCGGTGCCAATCGACATCGACACTGCCCTGATCAGCGCAGCAGCGGCGTACTGCGAGCGTCGCCGAGCCTTCCTGCTGCTCGATGCTCCATCAGCGTGGGCCACTGCCGCCGACGCGGCAACAGGCGTCGCGAGCATCGTCACCAGCCTCGGCACCAGCATCGGCACCAGCATCGGCACCAGCAGCGCCAACGCCGCGCTGTACTTTCCTCGCGTCTTGCAACGAGGCTCGCCGCGCAGCAAGCACGCACGGACATTTACCCCCAGCGGAGCAATCGCCGGCGTGTTTGCGCGCATCGATGCGCAACGTGGCGTCTGGAAGACGCCGGCAGGAGCCGTGGCTTCGCTGAGCGACGTGCTCGGCCTCGATGTCCGGCTTACCGACCGCGAACAGTCCCTGCTCAATCCGCTCGCCGTCAACTGCCTGCGAGAAATGCCGGGATCAGGCGTCGTGGTATGGGGTGCCCGCACACTCCAGGGTAGCGACTCCTCCGGCAGTGAATTCAAGTACGTGAACGTGCGGCGCCTCTATCTGCATATCGAAGAGAGCCTGCATCGCGGCCTCGGTTGGGTGGTCTTCGAACCCAGTGACGAACGGCTGTGGGTACGCGTGCGCCAGAGCATCGAGGACTTTCTGCACACACTGTTTCGTGCGGGAGCCTTCCCGGCCAGCACGCCGGCCAAGGCATTCTTCGTCCGTTGCGACGCAACCACGACAACTGCCGCTGATATCCAACGAGGCGTGGTCAACGTGCATCTCGGTTTCGCCCCGCTCAGGCCGGCGGAGTTCGTTACCATGAAACTCGCACTTCGCGGTGCGCAACCATGATCTCCAGGCTCTTCTCGAAGCTCAACTTCAAGGATCACGATTCCATCGTCGTGCTCGATGCGCCCGCGTCATTCGAGACGGAGCTCAGCGTGCTCGATGGCGTAGAAATCCATCGCTCACTCGCAAAGGGAGATCGCGTGAAGTTTGCGCTCGCATTCGCGACCACACAGCGCGAACTCGACGCAGCTACGCTTGCACTGACTCCAGCTGCAGACGGCGATGCAATCCTCTGGTTCGCCTACCCGAAGGGCACGTCGAAACGCTACACGTGCGATTTCAATCGCGACACTGGCTTTGCATTGCTCGGCCAGTGTGGCTATGAAGGCGTGCGCATGGTGGCGATCGATGAGGACTGGAGTGCGCTTCGGTTTCGCAGAGCTGAGTATGTCAAGTCGCTCAAGCGCGATCCGTCGCGCGCGATCTCTAGGTCTGGACGCTCGCGAACGTCGCCTCCGCGCGAAGCGCCGTAGCGCCGTCGCAGGCGATCGCTTCCAGCACCATCGAGCCATCATCGGGTGTGCATTGCAGCCGGAAGGGCGCAACGTCGAATAGCGGCGCCAGTCCACGAAAGGAAAACGAGTTCACGGCGCGAAACTCGCTGCCCGACCGCTCCGCCCGTTCGAGTTCCGCTCGCTCGGCCAGCTGCAGCAGAAGCATCGCCGTGAGTGGCCCATGCACGACCAGGCCCGGATAGCCCTCCTGCCGAGTGGCATAGTCCCGATCGTAGTGAATGCGATGCGCGTTGAACGTGAGCGCTGAAAAGCGGAACAGAAGACGACTGTCCGCGTGCATATCACGCACCACCGCGTCCACAGGTGGGGGAGGCCACGGCCGCGCTACAGGTGCGACCACCGGTGAGCCGGCCTCTCGATAGACAATATCCTGCTCCTCTTCCATGCAGAGCAGCCCGTCCTGCAGGAACCGGTACTGCACCGTCACGAACGCGAGCGCGCCGCTGCGTCCATGTTTCATGCTCACATCCCGTATCAACGCTTCGCGCTGAGCGGGCACGCCGAGACGAAGCGGTTGATGCATGCGCACACGCGCTCCCGCAAACATTCGGCGTGGAAGCGCCACCGGCGGAAGCAAGCCTCCGCGCTCCGGATGACCGTCCACATCGAGCGTGCGCTGTGCGGCGCGTGGCAGGAAGTAGAACCAATGCCACAACGGCGGCAGCGCATCATGGTTGGCAAGCGTTACATTCTCCGCGTCGAACAGGGCCGCTGCGGCGCGTGCCTGCGTGGCGGCGAGTGGATCGTGTACCGTCTCGCCGCGGCCGATCCATTCGGTGATGTCGGGCGTTGGTGCTGTCATCGGGTCCCGGTGCGAATAACCAGTCGCTTACGTTTTATACTCCGCGCCAAGATAGCCTTTCACGCCTGCACTTCCACCCTTCCGGAACCAGAGGGCAGTTGGTGAGCACATCGCAGCATCAGGCTTCCGCTTCGGCGCCGCAGGAAGATGCCCCCGGTACGCCGCATGAAGGCGCCGCTGGCGATCCAGCCGCAGAATCGGCCCTGCCACTGAGCGGAGTTCGCGTGCTTGATGTCGGCAATTTTCTGGCAGGTCCGTATGCCGCCTCGATTCTGGGGGAGTTCGGTGCGGAAGTGCTCAAGATCGAGCATCCAATTGCCGGCGACCCCATGCGTCGCTTCGGCACGCCGTCACCCCGCGCCGACGCTACGCTCAAGTGGCTGAGCGAAGGGCGCAATCGCAGGTCCGTCACCATCGATCTCCGGCAAGCCGAAGGCGTCGCGCTCTTTCTCGCTCTGGTGAAGAAGTCCGACGTGCTCGTGGAGAACTTTCGCCCCGGCACGATGGAAGAATGGGGACTTGGCTGGAAGGAAGTGCACGACGCGAATCCCGCGCTCGTCATGCTGCGCGTCTCGGGCTACGGTCAGACAGGACCCTACCGTCGTCGCTCCGGCTTTGCGCACATCGCACAGGCGTTCGGTGGACTCAACTATCTGTCGGGCTTTCCGGGCGAAACGCCGGTGCTGCCGGGCACGGTCCCGCTTGGCGACTACATCGCCAGTCTCTTCGGTGCGATCGGCGTGCTCATGGCGCTCCGCCATCGGGAAAAGACCGGCCGCGGGCAGATGATCGACGTGGGCATCTACGAATCGGTCTTTCGTGTGCTCGAGGAGATCGCCACAGCCTATGGCACTTCGGGCAAGATCCGCGAGCGTGAGGGATCCGGCAGCTTTGTGGCCGTTCCGCATGGCCACTTCCGCACCAATGACGACAAGTGGATTGCCATTGCCTGCACCACCGACAAGATGTTCGAGCGGCTGTGCGTGGCCATGAAGCAGCCGCATCTGTCGTCGAGCAATCTGTACGGTGATCAGCGACAGCGCCTCGCCGATCGTGACCGGGTCAATGCGATCGTGATTGAATGGGTAGGGTCGCTCACACGCGAGGAAGTGCTGGAGCGCTGCCTGGCTGAGGAAGTGCCGGTGGGCAAGGTGAACAGCATCGCCGATATTTTCGAGGACGAACAGTTTCAGGCGCGCGGGGACCTCGTTCACATGAGCGAGGAGGGCATCGAAGACATTGTGATCCCGGGCGTCGTGCCGCGACTCTCAAAAACGCCTGGACGCATCACCAATCTCGGGCCGACTCTCGGTAACGCCACCGATGAAGTCATGCGCGACCTGCTCGGTCTGGCCGCATCGGAAATCGCCAGGCTGCGACAGCAGCGCATCATCTGAACGCCAAGCCATGCAACCGCCCGCACAGCCACCGGCCGCGCTGCCGCTCGACGGCATTCGTGTCATCGATATTGCGACCATCATTGCTGCTCCGTTCTGCGCAACGTTGCTCGGGGAGTTCGGCGCCGACGTGCTCAAGGTCGAGCATCCGCTCGGCGGTGATGGCCTGCGTCGTTTTGGTACACCATCGCAGCGCGGCGATACGCTTACGTGGGTCAGCGAAGCGCGCAACAAGCGCTCAGTAACGCTCGACCTGCGCATGCCCGATGGCGTGGCGATCTTCAAGGACCTTATTGCCAGGACCGATGTGCTCTGCGAAAACTTTCGCACCGGCACGCTTGAAAAGTGGGGTCTCGGCTGGGATGTGCTGCATAAGATCAATCCGCGGCTCGTGATGTTGCGCGTCACCGGCTACGGACAGAACGGCCCGTACAAAGACCGCCCTGGGTTCGCGCGTGTTGCGCACGCTGTTGGCGGGATCGCGTATCTGGCCGGCATGCCCAAGGGCACGCCCGTCACGCCCGGCTCCACCACGCTTGGCGATTACATGACAGGACTATACGGCTGCCTTGGTGTGCTCATGGCGCTCCGCCATCGTGACCTCACCGGCGAAGGGCAGTACGTGGACGCGGCCCTCTTCGAATCGGTGTTTCGCTGCACCGACGAACTGGCGCCCGCGTACAGCATGTACGGCATGGTGCGCGAGCGCATGGGGTCGTCCCACAACGACTTCGCGTGCCCGCATGGACACTTCGCCACCAGGGACGGCAAGTGGGTCGCGATTTCGTGCGCCACCGACAAGTTGTTTGCGCGACTTGCCGCCGCGATGGGCCGACCGGAGCTCGCGTCCTCGAGCACGTACGGCGAGCAGAAGGTGCGCCTGTCGCATTGCCACGCCGTCAACGAAATCGTGCGTGACTGGTGCAGTTCGCTCACTCGCGAAGAAGTGCTGACGCGCTGCTACTCCACCGACACTCCAGCCGGACCGCTCAACAACATCGCCGACATTTTCGGCGACCGGCAGTTTCATGCACGACGCAACCTCATGGCCATCGACGATCCGCTCACTGGCGAGTCGATGGTGATTCCTGCACCCGTGCCACTGCTCTCCGAGACACCCGGCACGGTGCGCAGCCTCGGTCCAACTCTCGGGCAGCACACCGACGAAGTACTCCGCGAAGTGCTCGGACTCGACGACGCGCGCATTGCCGCGCTGCGTGAACTGCGGGTGATTTGACATGGGCACCAGGTCCGTTGGCGTGCTGCACGGCATGCGCGTGGTCGAAGGTTCGGCGTTTGTTGCGGCACCGCTCGGTGGAATGACGCTCGCACAACTGGGCGCCGACGTCATTCGCTTCGATCCCATCGGCGGTGGACTCGATGCACGCCGCTGGCCGCTTACTCCCGATGGCGCAGAAAGCCTGTTCTGGACGGGCCTCAACAAGGGCAAGCGCTCCATCGCCGTCGACCTGCGATCATCACGTGCGCAGGAGCTGCTCACGCGCATCATCTGCGCCCCCGGAGCCGACGCCGGCATCTTCTCCACCAACTTTCCGGCGCGCGGCTGGCTGGCCTACGAAAAGCTGGCTGCGCATCGCCGCGATCTCATCATGGTGAATCTCACGGGCCGCCGCGATGGTGGCTCCGAAGTGGACTACACCGTCAATCCGCAGCTCGGCATTCCGTACATCACCGGTTCGACCACCGATGAGGCGCCGGTCAATCATGTGCTGCCCGCGTGGGATGCCATCGCTGGCGGACAGATCGCGCTCGCCGTGCTTGCCGCCGAGCGACACCGGACGCGCACCGGGCACGGACAGCTCGTTTCACTCGCCCTCAAGGATGTCGGACTTGCCACGCTCGCCCATCTCGGTTTCATCGCCGAGGTGCAAACGGGACACGACGACCGCGAACGGTACGGCAACTATCTCTACGGCGCGTTCGGACGAGACTTCGTGACAGGTGATGGGGAGCGGGTGATGGTGGTTGGTCTGACCGACGCGCAGTGGATGACGCTCTGCTCCGCCACCGACAGCGGAAGTGCGATGACCTCCATCGGTGCACGACTTGGCCTCGATCTCAAGCACGAAGGCGATCGCTTTCTTGCGCGCCACGAGATCGCATCGGAACTCGAGCCGTGGTTCGCTGCGCGCACGCTGGCGCGGGTCGCTGAATCGTTTACCGCGCATCGTGTGACGTGGGCACCGTACCGTACGGTGCGGCAGGCGCTGCAACTCGACAACGATATGTCCGTCGCCAATCCGATGTTTGCCTCCGTCGCGCAGCCCGGCGTTGGTGACGTGCTCGCGGCCGGCTCGCCACTCGCGTTCGGCGATGTATCGCGCGTGCCCGTACGTCCGGCGCCGACGCTGGGCGAACACACCGACGAGATCCTGCTGGAACTGGCTGGCGTGACCGAAGCCGAACTTGGCGCGCTGCACGATGCGGGCATTGTGGCCGGCCCTGGTGAGCATCGATGAGGCCTTCAACCTTTGCTGGAGTCGCATTGTCGTGAAGCTGCCGATCAATTTCTACAAGCCGCTCGCCATCGGTGCACCAGAGCCGGTGCGCAGCGTGCCCGTGCGGCCGGAACGCATGATTCACTTCTTCCCGCCGCACATCGAGAAGATCCGGACGCGTGTGCCGGATATGATCAGGCAGGTGGACGTGCTGTGTGGCAACCTCGAAGACGCGATTCCTGTCGAAGACAAGGCCGCCGCGCGCGCCGGCTTCATTGAAGTGGCGAATGCGAACACGTTCGGCAACACGGCGCTGTGGGTGCGCGTGAACTGCCTCAACTCGCCGTGGTTCCTCGACGATCTCGAACACATCGTGCGCGAAGCGGGCAACAAGCTCGACGTGTTCATGATCCCCAAGGTCGAGGGGCCATGGGACATTCACTTCGTGGACCAGTATCTCGCGCTGCTCGAGGCACGATATCAGATCACCAAACCCATTCTCATTCACGCACTGCTTGAGACTTCGGAAGGCGTCAAGAACGTGGAGAGCATTGCCGGGGCAAGCCCGCGCATGCACGGCATGAGCCTGGGGCCCGCAGATCTCGCCGCGTCGCGCGGCATGAAGACCACGCGTGTGGGCGGCGGACATCCGTTCTACGGCGTGCTCTCGGATCCCGGTGAGACTCACGCTCCGCGCGCCTTCGCGCAGCAGGATCTGTGGCACTACACGGTGGCGCGCATGGTGGACGCGTGCGTTTCGCATGGAATTCGCGCGTTCTATGGCCCGTTCGGCGACATCCGTGACGAAGCGGGCTGCGAATCGCAGTTCCGGAACGCGTTCGTCATGGGCTGCACGGGTGCGTGGTCGCTCGCACCCAACCAGATCGCGATAGCGCGGCGCGTGTTCAGTCCCGACGTCGCCGAAGTGCTGTTCGCCAAGCGCATTCTCGATGCGATGCCTGACGGAAGCGGTGTGGCCATGATCGACGGCAAGATGCAGGACGACGCAACGTGGAAGCAGGCGCGCGTGATCGTGGACCTTGCGCGCCTCGTCGCGCAGAACGATCCGGCGCTGGCTGCGGCCTACGAATTCTGATTTTCTGCAATCCATGAGCAACAAGACACAACCCGGCAACTACTTCGAAGACTTCGTCGTCGGGCAGATCATCGTGCACGCCACGCCCCGCACGGTCACCGAGGGCGACGCGTCGCTCTACATGTCGCTGTACGGGCCGCGCTTCGCACTCACGTCGTCGTCACCCTTCGCCGAATCGATGGGGCTTGCACGCGCCCCGCTCGATTGTCTGCTCGTGTTTCACATGGTGTTCGGCAAGACGGTACCGGATATTTCCCTCAACGCCATCGCAAACCTTGGCTACGCGGATGGACGCTTTGGCGTGCCCGTGTTGCCCGGCGATACGCTGTCCACCACAAGCGAGGTGCTGGGCGTCAAGGCGAACAGGGATGGAGTGACCGGCGTGGTCTACGTGCGATCGCGCGGCGTCAATCAGCGCGGTGACATGGTCGTCGAATATGCACGCTGGGTAATGGTGCGAAAACGTCACCCCGAATCTGCGGCGCCGGTCGCCGTGGTGCCGCTGCTGCCGGATGCAGTCACGCCTGATGCGCTGCAGGTGCCATTTCAGCTTGCCGATCTGGCGTACGACACGGAGCTTGCCGGCAGCCAGTTCGTGTGGGACGACTATACCATCGGCGAGCGCATCGATCACATCGACGCGATGACGATCGAAGAGTCCGAACACATGTCCGCGGCGCGACTCTTCCAGAACACCGCGCGTGTTCACTTCAACCTGCATCTCGAGAAAGACGGACGCTTTGGACGGCGCATTGTCTACGGCGGTCACATCATCAGCATCGCCCGGGCGCTGAGTTTCAACGGGCTGGCCAACGCTGTGTCGCTGGTCGGCATCAACGGCGGGCGTCACGTGAATCCCAGCTTCGCGGGCGACACCATCTACACCTGGTCGGAGGTGCTCGACCGTCAGCCGCTTCCCGGGCGTGATGACTTCGGCGTCATGCGGGTTCGCACAGTCGCACTCAAGGATCAGTCGGCGGCCACGTTCACCCGAAAGGGTGAGGACGGACAGTACGACCCCGCCGTGGTGCTCGATTTCGACTATTGGGTGGCCATGCCCACGCGCCGGGCGGTGGGCTGAGCTGGTTTGCGCCCGAACGAGGTCTCACCCATGTTTCAGATCCCTCCCTTTCCTCCCGCGACCGCCATGACGTACGCCGCGATTACGGGCTGGGGCAAGTGCATGCCACCAGCCGTGTTATCCAACGAGGACCTGTCCACCTTCCTCGACACATCGGACGAGTGGATCGTCTCCCGCACGGGCATGAAGGAACGCCGTATCTCGCATGTGGGCGCGATTGAACTCTCCACCGTCGCCGCCGCGCGCGCGCTCGCCTGCGCGGGACTCGATGCGAAAGACGTCGACCTTATCATCTACGGCGGCGTCTCCAACGATGAGCTGGTGCCCAACAGCGCCAGTGGCGTGCAAGTGGCGCTTGGCGCGACACGCGCGGCCAGTATCGACCTCAATACCGCCTGCACCAGCTTCTGCTACGGCCTGACAACGGCCACCGCGATGATTCGCACCGGTGTCGTGCGCAATGCGGTCGTCATTGGTGTAGAACTGATCAGTCGCTACATGGACTGGAGCAATCGCGGAGTGGCCGTGCTGTTTGGCGACGGTGCGGCGGCCGTGGTGCTGCAGGCGTCAGACAAGGAGGAAGGCGTGCTGGGCAGCGTGCTCGGCTGCGATGCCGAGGGGCGACAAACGCTGCGGGTGCGCGGCATGGGATGCACGTACGCGCTGCACGACATCACCTTCGGTGACACGCTCTGGGACTTTGACGGACAATCGATCTTCAAGCGGGCGGTGCATGCGATGTCGGATGCGTCGAAACGCGTGCTCGAACAGTGTGGCGTGACTGCGGAACAGGTGGATCTTGTCGTGCCGCATCAGGCAAATTTGCGCATCATCGAATCAGTGGCGAAGTACGCGGGCATTCCAATGGATCGAGTTATCGTCACCGTGCACAAGTACGGAAACATGAGTGCGGCAACGGTTCCGGTTGCATTGGTGGAGGCGCTCGAGAGCTCGCGCGTCAAGGCCGGCAGCCTGCTGCTCATGCCGGCATTCGGTGGCGGGCTCACCTACTGCTCGCTGCTGGTGAAGTGGGGGGAACGAGTTACGCCGCTGGCGCACTCTTCAGTGGAGTTGCCGACGGTGTCGCAAACGGCGCTTGAAATGGTCAACGACATCCGGGCCAAGCAAGACCCACACGGCCGTTCAAAAGCGGGACTGCTGGCGCCGATTTTTGCGGAAGCGAAACTCGCGGAGGATGCTGGCGGGAATGATGCAGGCAGCGCATCGGCTGCAGCGCAGCAAGTGACGGCAGGTGCCGGCTAGCCGGCGCACCCCCGACGGTCACGCCGGGTTCACGCAGGGGTTCGAGAGGAAATCATCATGAGGAGAAGCGCGGAAGTCGCGTCCCGGTCGCTGCTGTGCGGCGTGCTCGGACTGATGCTGGTCGTCGGACGATCGGCGCACGCGCAGGTGATCGTGGGGAGCATCATTGATGCCGAGACGAAAGTGGCCGTTTCGGGTGCCGTGGTGACGATGATGGACTCCACTGGTGCAACGTTGTTCGAGGTACGCAGCAATGACGCGGGCGAGTTCGCCATTAACGCCGGTCGTCAGTCGCTCGTGCAGTTCCTCGTTCGCACCGTTGGGCTTGCGCCGACGCGCTCCAAGCTGGTTGAGCTGCCGGAAGATGCGGACACGGTGGGCATCGATCTGGTTGCACCGCGCATCGGCGTGACGCTGGCCACGATGCGAGTGGTTGCATCTACGATCAAACCGAACTTCAACACGTACCAGTTGCAGGACGCGCGGCGTCAGGGTTGGCGCATCATCGAGCCGCACGTGATTGCGGAAGACCGGCATGTGGTCGCGAATCTTGGCGATCTCATTCGCCGGAATCCCATTCCTGGTGTTCGTCCACCCAACGCGGCCACCGGCTGCTACCGCTACACGCGCAGCAATCGCTGTCTGTCACTGGTGGTTGATGGACAGGTGCTCGGGCCTGACGCGTTCGTGGCGCCCGGAGATGTGCACTTCATCGCGTTCATCAACTCAAACGATGCGGCCGTCAAGTACGGCGCCCGTGCGCGGGAAGGCGCCATCTTCATTGCGACGCGGCGTCGCGGTGACAACGAGCGGAAGCCGAAGAACGATCCGTAGCACGATCCGCAAAACGAGCAATGAAGGCGCGGTCGATGCGATCCTTCAGTCGCATCGCCCACGCGCCTTCGGCAGATAGCGGTCCCCAGCTCGCGATTGCGCGGTCATCGCCAGTGTTTACCAGCGTAAGCCATCGACGCTGCGGTGAGTACGTCTCCCGCACACGCTCGCTCGCCAGTGCCTGTGCGAGGGCGCGCGAGAGGTGCGGTCCCATACGCACGGCATACACGCCTGCCTTGTCTGTAGTTGGCGCACTGGCGAGCGTGGCACAGTCGCCTGCGGCAAACACCTGCGGAGCGGATATGCTTTGCAGGTGATCGTTCACGAACACGAAGCCGCGCGCCTCCACGGCGAGCCCGCCCTGCGAGAGCCACGGCGCAGCCGCCGGTCCGGTTGCCCAGATCGTCACATCACTTGGCAACCGGCGGTCGCCGGTGACATGCACGTGTGTTGCCGTGACACCCTGAACGATCGCACCCGTGAGCACGTGAACCTGCTGCCGATCGCATGCACGCTGAAGCTTCGCGGCAACACGCGGTCCTCGGTCGCTGAACAGCGTCGCCTCGCGGCTCACGATCTGAATGCCGAAGGCGCGGTCGTTCGCGCCGATACGGTCAAGCCGCGCCCGCGCCGCGAGCGCCATCTCGATGCCGGCCAAACCTCCGCCCACCACCGTCACCTGGCCCGTGTCACGCGTCGCAAGCAGGTCGATCGCGCGCGCGATGGCCTCCACATTGTGCAGTGGCTTGAGTGGCCACGCATGTTCGCGAGCGCCGTCGATCTCGAGCCCCGAAGGTACTGACCCGATCGCGAGCGAGCAAATGTCGAATGAAATGCTGCGTCCGTCGTCGAGACGCACATGCTTTTGATCGGCGTCGATCGCCACGACATGATGCGGCTCGAGTTCGACGCCGCTCGCAGCACAGCGCGCCGCAACGTCGATCGAGAGCTCGGCAAGCTTGTATCGGCCGGCCAACCAGCCAGGAACCATGCCCGAGTACACATGCGATCGTTCCGCGGTGCAAACGATCACTCGGCACGGTGGCAATCGGCCCTTCTCGATCGCTTCGAGCACAAACAGATGTGCATGGCCGAGTCCCGCGAGCAGCAGGGTTCGCGTCAAGGCGGCGTATCCGTGGGCGGCCGCAGTCGCATGAGTCCTTCCTGGGCCACGGATGCGACCAGGTCACCGTCCCTGGAAAAAATCGCGCCGCGTGCAAAGCCTCGCGCTCCGAACGACACCGGGCTGTCGATGCTGTATAGCAGCCATTCATCGGCGCGAAACGGTCGGTGCAGCCACAACGAATGATCGAGCGACGCAAGCTGCAGCCCCGGCGTCCGATACGGCACACCGTGCGGCAGCAGCGCGGTGGTGAGCAGGCTGTAATCGGATGCGTACGCGAGCACTGCCTGGTGCAGCAGCGGTTCATCGGGCATGCGACCTTGCGCGCGAAACCACAGTTGCCTCGTCGGCGCGCGCGCCTCCGGCTCGAACCAGTCCACCGCGTCCACCGGACGAAAGTCGATCGGTCGGTCCTGCGTCCACGTGGCGCGATAGCGTTCCGGAATGCGGTCAGCCATCTGCCGAATGAGCGTGATTTCGGGCGGCAAATCGTCCGGCGACGGCACGTCGGGCATCTCCGGCTGGTGCGACATCCCGCTCTCTACTCGGTGAAAGCTGGCCGACAGGTTGAAGATGGCCTGACCATGCTGGATGGCGGTGACGCGTCGAGTGGCAAAGCTCGCACCGTCGCGCAAGCGATCCACGAAATACACGATCGGCGCGGCCAGATCGCCCGGCAGAATGAAGTATCCGTGTACCGAATGTGCCTCACGCGGCTCGTCCACCGTTCGGCGCGCTGCGACCAACGCCTGCGCGAACACCTGTCCGCCAAATACGCGCAACGACCCGATGTCGCGATTCAGGCCCCGATAGATGTTGACCTCGAGCGGTTCGAGGTCGAGCAGCGTCAGCAGTTCGGCAAGCGGCGTTGACATGAACCCCGGTAGCGAAGGTGAGCGCCGAATACTCGGCGGCACGTGGTCGACTACCGGGAAATGTACGCCTGCGTCACTTGCATCGTAGCGTTGCTCAGGCGGCGAATCGCTGCACCCGCCTGCTCGAAGAACTGTTCGATCTGATTGCTCTGGTCAAGCAGCGGTCGAGAAGGCTCGATCGCAGTGGCTGCCTGTTGTAGTGCATCGGTGTCGCCAGCCGCACCCATGCCCCGCATCTGCGCGATCAGGCTGGATGCCAGCACGAACGCCTCTCGAGCCTGCAAGGCGTGATCGTTCGAGTTGCGATTCTGCTGCATTGCATCGGCTCGTTCACGAATCTCGCGTACGCGCGGTTGCACGGCCACACCACCTGCCGAGTCACCCACCGCGATTTCGTCAAGAGCCGCGGCCAGCTGACGCAGTCCGTTCGATGTATACTCGTGCGCCTGACTTGCCACGCGCGATGATCGTCCGTCCACAAACTGCAGGTACTCCGTGACCGCAGTTCCGGCCAGCATGCCGGCAGCGCTGTCCCTTACGCCGATATTCGGATCGACTGCCACGAGCGAGCTATCGGTTGCATCGCCGGCGGCGACGTCGAAATTATCGCCGCGTCCCCATAACATCCACGCGATCGCACCCAGAAGGACCAAGGCCGCCAGAATCCACGGCCAGACGCTACGTTCCTTTCGCTGCACATGAAGCTCTGCCATGCTCTCCTCCGGAACTCGGGAATGACGGTGTAAATGAAAGCTCGTGTGTGCTCGGCGAATTCACTATTGGTCTAAGGTGGGAAACGAATGCGCGCCATCACCTACGCTCACTTCCGTGCACCGCTTCAGCATGAGGTCGTTCGCGATCCGGACCCGTCGCTGCACGGTGCCGTACTGCGGGTGCACGCTACCGGGCTGTGCCGCAGCGACTGGCACGGATGGCAGGGACACGACGCAGACATCCGAGCGTTTCCTCATGTTCCAGGTCACGAGCTCGCGGGCACCGTCGCTGCGGTTGGACGAGATGTGCATCGCTGGAGCGTGGGCGACCGAGTAACCGTACCCTTCGTGTGTGCGTGCGGCACATGCGTACCGTGCGTTCGCGGCGACGGGCAAGTGTGCGATGCACAGACGCAACCTGGTTTCACTCACTGGGGCTCATATGCGGAGTTCGTGCGCATCGACCACGCAGACATCAATCTTGTGTCGCTGCCAGAAACCATCGCGTTCGACACGGCGGCCGGGCTCGGCTGTCGGATTGCAACAGCGTTTCGTGCCGTCGTGGACCAGGGACGGGTGCGTTCGGGTGACACGATCGCCGTGTTCGGATGTGGAGGCGTGGGACTCGCCGCCATCATGATCGCGCACGCGCTCGGCGCACGCGTGATCGCGGTGGACGTCTCGGACGCCGCGCTCGCGCTCGCAGCATCGCTTGGCGCTGAGCTCACGCTGAACGCGCACCGTGAACCCGACGTGGCATCGCACATTCACGAATACACACTCGGCGGTGCGGACAGTGCCTACGACGCGCTCGGCTCGGCCGCCACTGCGCGTGGTGCGCTGTTGTCCCTGCGCAAGAACGGTCGCTACGTGCAGATCGGGCTGTTGGCCGGAAGCGAAGCCGAGCCGCGGCTGCCACTGCACTTGCTGATCGCCCGCGAACTCGAGATCGTGGGCAGCCACGGCATGGCTGCTCACGCCTATCCGCGCTTGCTGCACATGGTGGAGCGCGGCGACCTTGATCCGGCGCGCCTGATCACACGGCGCATTGCACTTGACGATGCGCCCGATGC
>JBGTFN010000195.1:0-11359 GCA_041747275.1 Gemmatimonadaceae bacterium
TCGGGGGGGCCTCGCCGCCGGAGCGGCCGTGGAGTCAGGAGCGTCTGGCGCGGCAGTGCTGGACTCGGGACCGTCGCGATACGGATTCGGCTCGCCGCTGGCGTCCGTAGCTTGTGCATCACGAGTCCGGGGCCGACGGCCACGGCGATAAGGGCGCTTGGGTTCGTTCATGCTGTACTGCGTCTGGCGTGGAGGAGCGGTGAGAAATCACCGATCCGGGGTGCGGCGCGGGTGCGCCGAATCGTGCATGTCGCACGGAATCAGTCGTTGGCCTCGGGAGCAGCGCTCGCGTGGGGAGACTGGTACTGATACTGATTTGGACGGTGGCGGTACGCGCCGTCTTGCCTCGGAAGTCAACTAGCCTTCCGTTCTCGCAGGGACGTGGACACCGACTATGATGTCCTGACGAACTGCACGTCGTCGTCTCGGGGGGCCAACAGGTGGACGCTTATGGACGGTTGCCGCAACGCGTGCACCGCCAGCTGGCCGTGGACCTTCAGGGGTCGTGGCGCACGATCACCTTAGTACGCCGACGACGCACGGAATGTTGCAGTCCGGGTCAAATCGCGCAAGTCACAGTTCAGCCGCGGTACTACATTTGTCACTCATGACAGCCCCCCCATCCGATCTCCGCACGGCGCTCAGTCACGCCGTCGCGGCCTACGAAGCCTCCGGCAACCTTGGGGTGCTCATGGAGCGCCTCCATGCTCTCCGGGATGGCACGACGGCCGACGCACTCATCGCCGCTGTCGAACCCTGGCGCGAAATGCCCGAAGTCGCGGGCCCCATCTATGAACGTGTCGTCGAGGACCAACCCAATAACGCACGCGCCCTGGTCATCCTCGCCAACGCCTACTGGTTGAGCGGACGTGGACCCGAGGTCGTGAGCATTCTGGCCGATCGCGCCATCGCGGCCGATCCGGCCAATCGCGGCGCGTGGCACATGTGGGCGCTCACCGAGGGCAACCAGCGCGACCGCACCATCCGCTGGATCCAGGTGACGCAACGCTTCCCGGAAGATCAACTCGCGAAGGCGGCCCTCGCCGACAACGCCGCTTCGCTCGCGAGCGCCGAGCATGATCGCGAAGCCATGGACCTGGCCATTCAGACGTACGAACAGTTGCTCGCCGCCGCGACCAGCGATCAGCAGAAACAGGCTCTCGAGTCGGCCCTCGCCACCCTTCGCAAGTGGACCCTGTGAGCCCCGATCACGACAGCCACGCCGCACCACCACCAGCCGGTTCTGACGCCGACGCGTCATCGACACTGGCCGAGTTCCGCGCATTTCGCGAGCGCATGAACACGCGCATACTCGGCGAAAACAACCTCGTGATCAATCGCTTCTTCGCGCTCGACACGCGCGCCTACGAAACCGGCGCGCTCGACGTGAAGACCAAGGAACTGCTCGGCCTCGTCGCCTCACTCGTGCTGCGCTGCGACGATTGCATCACCTACCACATCGTACGTTGCGCCGAAGAAGGCGTGACGCGCGACGAAGCCTTCGAGACCCTCAGCATCGGTCTCATCGTCGGGGGCAGCATCGTCATTCCCCACCTGCGGAGAGCGGTCGATCGGTGGGACGACTTATCGACTAAAGGTTCGTAACTTCGATCGCGGTTTCATCGCGCCCCGCTTCACGCGAACACGACGCGATCTACTCGCAGCGCTCACAAAAAATCACGAATACGATCCTGGGCGACGCCTCACTCCCGCTCGAGATCTCTTCGCGCTTTTGCGCGTTTGCGATTTCCCGCCGACTACGCCTATCGCCTCACAGATCACAGCTCAGTGCACTCGTTTCGCGTCCGGCCCGCGCAGTGAGCGCGAAATCGCAAACGCGCATACGCGCAAACGCGCATACGCGCAAACGCGCAAAGAACGACAGTGGTTGTTCAGGATCTCTGCGAGTTTTTTTGAGTGTTGAAGCGGAGTTTACTGTGGAGGCGAGCCGGCCACGGTAGTGCTGTCGCCGTCACTCACGTACCGCCCGTTTGCGCCTTCTTTTTCAAGGGAGCGGAGGGTGGGGAAGAGTGGCATGCCCTTGCCCAATGGAATGCGGGAGATCGAGCGCGGATTGTACTTCGGGTCGTGCGGGCTGCGCGTTGGACCACCCGCGACTTCGAAGACCGCGTCGTAGTTGTATCTGAGTTCTCGCTTTGACTTCGGGTCCGTCCACGAACCGCGCCACGCCAGTTCGCGCGTTTTCGGCCACATGCCGAGTGGCAGCGCAAATCCGCGCACCTTGTAGCCGGGAATCGCGGAGTCGATCGCCAGTTCGCCACGCGCGATTTGCTCCTGCACGAAGGCGTTGTCGTACTTGTCCAGGCGCGCGTGCCACAATGTGTGGTTGCAGAGCTCGAAGCCGAGTGAGTCGAGCTGGCGCAGTTTCGGAAAGCGCCACTCCGACTTCTGCCCTTCAATGCCCTTGTTGCCGAAGAACGAACGTCCTGCCTCGGCGCCCGACAGCAGGCAGAAGAGGCCGCGGTTGCGCCAGTCGGGCTTGTCCTTCCCGAAGTCCAGCCAGATGCCCAGCGCACTCCCCGGGTCCACGGTGAGCTGCCCGTTGGTCTCGACGTACTTGAACTGGCTCGGCGAGGCGTCGTCGAAAATGAAGAGCACTGGCGACAGGCCACGTGGCAGGTTGATGCGCTTGTCCAGCATCTCGGCGAGCGAGATTGGTCGGTAGCCTCGAGAGTAAAGCGTATCCAGCTCGGCCCGGAAGCGCTCGCGGCTCACCTTGTATGTGCCATCCTCGGCCTCCACCAAGTGATATTCCACCACCGGAATGCGACCGTACTCGTTAGGCGTGCGATTCGCCGCGGCGGAGTCCGGTGCGGCCATGCTGGAGGATCCGGGCGGAATCTGAGCTCCGGTGGGACGAACCGTGTCACCGTTTGCGCCGTCAAACCGTACGGCATTCACAGCCGAGTCGCCTGAGGTGGAGGCGGCAGACTGGCCACCAGATAAGGTTTCCGCAGCCTCCGACCGCTCCGATCCGGAGCAGGCGGCAAGCAGCGGCAGCAGCAAAACTGACGAAATCAGGATGGTCAGCGGTGCGCGACGAAGGCGCGCGGCGGGCTGACACGGCAAACGCGACGGGTGCATCGCGTGTTGGACGAAACTCGGCATGAATATCGGGGTCGAACGACAGTGATGAATTCAGAGCTGAACGATAGTGGCACGGCGCGTGAGCGGGCAGGGCGGGCGCTCCGAAAAGCGTGGACAAACGCGCGCCAGCAATCCACGCGGCTCGCCCGTCGCGCTCGCCGCCGAGGTGCCGTGCTGCTTAGGCGTGCCAGTCGTGACCGCCGAGTGTGGGTCGCGGCGGCGCTTGCGATTGGCACCGGTGGAGCCACGGGCTTCACGTGGTGGCAGAGCTGCGGCTTCGACAGCTGTCCCACCTCGGCCGAGCTGCGGGAATGGCGCCCCAGTACGGGCGACCAGCTCATGTCGCACGACGGCAAGTTGCTCGGCATGATCGATCCTGTGCGTCGCGTGCCTGTTGCGTTTTCCAGCGTGCCAGATCACGTGCGTGAAGCGTTTATCGCGGTTGAAGATCGCCGCTTCCGCGAACACAACGGTGTGGATTTGCGCGGCGTTGCGCGTGCTACTGTGCAGAACCTGCTTGCCGGCGGTGTTCGGCAGGGTGCGAGCACGATCACCATGCAGCTCGCGCGCAATGCATTTCTCACCACCTCGGTTCGCGGCTGGAAGCGCAAGGCGCTCGAAGTGCGCTACGCACGTCTGCTCGAAGACGCGCTGAGCAAGGACGAGATCCTCTCGCGCTACCTCAACACGATCTATTTCGGCAACGGCACGTACGGAGTGCAGGCGGCCAGCCTCGATCTGCTTGGCCACAGCATCACCAAGGCCACGCTCGCCGATGCAGCGTTGCTCGCTGGTCTGCCCAAGGCACCGTCCACTTACACGCCGCGCCGTGATCTGGAACGCGCGCGCGAACGCCGCGATGTGGTGCTCGGCGTGATGGTGAGCGCGGGACTCATGGACTCGGCGCAGGCGGCTGGCATTCGTGGTCGCGCGATAAGTGTGCCGAAGCGCGCCTGGCGCCCCGATTGGCCTGCGCATACCTGGGCCGTGGACGTCGTGCGCAATACCGTTGACTCGCTCTTGAAGGCGGGCGCGTTGCCCCCGCATGTGGCCACGCGCGATCTCACCATTCACACCACGATCGACGTGCGTGCGCAGCGCGCAGCCGAACGCGCGGTGGCAAACGGTGCAGCGCGAGTTGATGCCGCACGGCGCTCCGGCAAGGCGGAGCCAACGGAAGGAGCGCTTGTCGCGATCGATCCGTCCACAGGCGCCGTGCGCGCCGTTGCCGGCGGACGCGCTGTCACTGCGCGCGGATTCAACCGCGCCACACAGGCCAGCCGTCAGGTCGGGTCCACGTTCAAGCCGTTCGTCTACGCTGCCGCTGTCGCGAACGGATATGCCGGTAATCGCATGCTCAGCGATGAGCCGCTGTCCATTCGCGCTGGCCGCACCATGTGGACGCCCACAAACTATGGTGGTGGCCATGATGGACGCATGACCATGCGGACGGCGCTCGTCCGCTCGTCGAACATTGCAACCGTTCGGCTTGCGCAGGACATCGGCAACGACCGCATCATCGGTGTGGCGCGCGCGAATGGAGTGACGTCAGATTTGCCCGATGTGCCATCGCTCTCACTCGGCAGCGCGTCGCTCACGCCGATCGAACTCACCGCTGCATATGCGCCGTTTGCAAATGGTGGATGGCGTATTGTTCCGCACGTGGTCACGCGCATCGAGCAGGCCGACGGCACGCTGCTCTGGGAGCGCGTACCAAGCACGCGCGATCGTGCCATCTCGGTGGAAGACGCGTTCCTCGTCACATCCATGCTCCGCTCGGCCGTTGATCAGGGAACAGGACGCGCCGTGCGAGAACTGGGCGTGCGCGGTCCCGTCGCAGGTAAGACAGGCACAACCAACGATGGCGCGGACGCGTGGTTCGTCGGCTACTCGCCCACGCTGGTCACGGGCGTCTGGCTCGGTGCGGATACACCCCGATCGCTGGGGGCAGCCGCGTCAGGCGGACGGTATGCGGCGCCGGTGTGGGCGCAGTTCATGCGCGCCGGATGGCATTCACCAGATCGCGACCGTGCGTGGACACCGCCACCTACGCTTGTTTCGCGATCGATCGACATGAACACCGGCTTGCTCACCGACGGATGGTGCGGCGAACCGCAGGAGGAATGGTTCAAGCCGGGCACCGAACCCACCAAGTCATGCGACGGAGGTTGGTTCCGCTTCGCGGGCGCGTTCGACGATCTGTCCACCGATGCGATCGATGCTGCTGTTGACGCGCTGGGCGAGGCGATCGGTGAGGGCGAAGTTCGCGAGTCGCTGCTGAGGCGACTGAGCGAGCAGTTCAGGCGCTCGGCGCGTGAACTGCAGCGGGAGACGCTGCGCGAGCGTGAGCGGGAACGAGTGCGCGAAAGTGAAGCGAGACGTGATCGGGAGCGGGAAGCAGATCGCCAACGCGATCAGCGGCGGCCGGATCGTCCGTAACGCGGCTGACGCACGTTCGCAAGCACACCTGAGTCCGCACGTTGCGCCCTTGGGTCGCGCCGCTACGCGTCCTTCGGCGTGAAGTGACCCAGAAACACGCGCTCCTGCGATGTGAGGCTGCCTTCGCCCTGCGTCTGGATCTTGGAAAGAATGCGCGACACCTCGTCACGATTCACTTCGTGCACGAGGGACAGGTTCACATCCTTCCACTTGCCGAGCGCGATCTTGGACGGTGCCGGACCTTCCACCTTTTTTTGCCACTGCTTGGACGGCGCACGCTTCTCAGCGTACTTGAGATACAGATACGCCCCGATGTAACCGCCCAGATGTGCAAAGTGTGCCACACCGCCGCTGCCGCGCATGCCGCCGTAAAGCGTCATCACGGTTATGATCACCACCAGCACACGCGCCTCGATCGGGATGATGCCCCAGATATAGATGCGCTCGCGCGGATAGAACATCGCGAATGCGAGTTGCACACCGAACACCGCGCCCGATGCGCCGACAATGGCGGCGTACGGAGTGAAGAACAGCGACAGCAGCCCACCCGTTATGCCGGCAATGAAGTACATGCGGATGAAGTGAGTGCCGCCCAGCCGCATTTCGACGCGCGGTCCGAAGATGAACAGCGCGAACATGTTGAACAGAATGTGCGTGAAGCCGAACGTGCTGTGCGCGAACATGTACGTGATGATCGTCCATGGACGGTACAGCAGCAGGGCAGGCACGAGGGCGAGCTGGCTGGTGATGCCGACAACCGACATCTGCAGCAGATAAACCCCGACGTTCGCAAAAAGCAGTCGTTTGACCCATGGTGTCATGCGAACATGTTAACCCGCAGACAACAATCCGAGCCACTCCGATTCGCGTGCGCCATATTCCGGGAACACGCGGTCGAGCGCACTGCCGCCAAGGTGGCGCGCTGTAATCTCGCCGAATACCGCGCGAAAGTCGGTCGTGAGGGCGAGGTCGCGGCCCTCATACAACTGCTCGCGCTCCAGCCCGGGCCAGCGGCCCAGCACCTGTTGCCGAGCCGTGAGGTTGCCGCCCAGCACGAACATCGCGCCGGCATGACCATGATCCGTGCCGCCCGTGCCGTTCTGTCGAACGGTCCGGCCAAACTCCGACATGGTCAGGATGACGACATCGTCCATGCGATCGCCGAGGTCGTGCACGAGCGCCGCGACCGATTGCGCGAAGTCGCCGAGCCGATTGGCGAGCTGTCCCTGCGCGCCGCCCTGATTCACGTGCGTATCCCAGCCGCCCACATCGGCGAACGCCACTTCGAGCCCGACGTTGGCCTTGATGAGCTGCGCGATCTGCTGCAGTCGCTGGCCGAACGGCGAGCGCGGGTAGTTCGCGCCCGCCACGGGTCGATACTGCAGCGGATTCGCCGACCGCAGCATCTTCATCGCCTCGAACATGTCACTGCCGGAACCGTGAACGACATCGGCCTTGCCGGTGCGATACAGCGCCTCCAGCCGTGCTTCGGCATCGCCGCCCGCCGAGCGAATGGTGAACTCCTCCAGCGAGTTCATGGCCACAACGGGTGCCTTGCCGTCGAGAATGCGCGGCGTTTGCTGCGTCATCGACACCGCGCGGAACGGCGACGGGTGCGACTCGCAGTTGGCTTCGCACGTGCCCTTGGTAGCGAGATGGCGATTGAGCCAGCCGTCACGCGTTCCCTTCACATCGGGCGTGGCCGACTCCATATAGTCCTGCGCGTCGAAGTGCGAACGCGTCGCACTCGGACTGCCAACGGCGTGCACCGGCACGAGCACGCCGCGGTCATACAGCGGCTTGAACGGCGCGAGCGACGGATGCAACCCGAAGAATCCATCGAGATCAATGGCACCTGGGCCTGAACCGCTGCGCGAAGGTGCGGCCACCGCAAGCTGCGGTCGTGATGCGTAGTACGCCTTCTCACCGAACGGCACCACGACGTTGAGCGCGTCCGCTGCACCACGCTGGAACAGGCAGATGAGCGTCTTTCCGCGCGCCGCTCTGGGCAGCGGCATGCCCATCACTGTGCGCTGCAGGAACGACGGTGACAGTCCCATTGTCACCAGGGCGAGTGCACCCGACTTCAGAAAGACTCGGCGTTGCATGTTCGTGTCTCCGGTGAAGCCGGCGTGATCAGCGACGCTGAAACTCGGGCGCACCAATGGCGAGTCCGACAAGACGCGCGAAGCCGGTGAGCTCGGGCAACGTGCCCATCGCGTCACGCTGTCGGCCCTGACGCCCCTGCCTTTGCTGCCGCAGCTGTGCGGGCGTCATCGGCGGTGCCATGCCATTCATGGCATCGTCGTCTGCCGCGACAAACAGCGAATCGCCTCCCGCTGGCGCGTTCGCGAGCAACGGGTTCTCGCCGCTCACGAGCACCGCGCGAGTATCACTCGAGACATCACCACCGAAGAGTGCCCGAATGAGTCCGTCCACCTGCGCTTCGACGGGCTTGTCGTTCAGTTCGCGTGCCACTGGCCACTGCGCAAGCCGAGCACCTGGCAACCGCCCTGCACCGACCGCGAGGCCGAAGTTCATGCGATTGAGGATCGCACCGGTGTTGATCCATTCATCCGCGGTGTCGGGATAGCCGTCGGGTGTTGCGCGACCATAGATCGGCTGTCCAAGTCGCGCGATCAACTGCGCCGTCTGCGGCGTGGCATCCGGCTGTCCGCCAAGTGCGCGTGATGCGCTGACGACCAACTCGAACGGGGCCTTCACTTTCGCGCGATAGGCATCGGCGCTGAAGAACTCGTCGCTCGTCACAATCGTGCGCAGCACCTCGCGAATATCACCGCGCGTGCGCGTGAACGTTTCTGCTGCGCGGTCGATCAGACGCGCCGGCGGCGCGTCACTCACGAACCGGCGCGCCAACTTGGTGGCAATGAATCGCGCGGTGCTCGGATGCGAAGCGAGCAGGTCGAGCACGCGCTCACCCTCATCAAGTCCCTTGCCGGCCGGGAACGACTGGCCCAGGATCGTCTTCGCCTCCGCGTCATGCGACTCCGCGCGAAAGACAAAGCCGTCGCCCTGCGCACCGCGTGCGACAGTCCATCCGGTCAGTGCCCGCGCAACTTCCGTCACATCCTGTTGCGTGTAACCGCCGTCCACGCCCAGCGTGTGCAGCTCCATCAGTTCGCGCGCGTAGTTCTCGTTGATGCCGCGCGGGCGTCGAGGATTGTTCACGAGCGCCGCCATGAACTGCTGCGCCTGTGCCAACGTCATGTCGCGCACGCGCTGGTGCTGTTCTGGCGGCAGCGCTTCGATGCGCGCCCGCTGTTGTGCTGGCAGACGATCGCGATCCATCAACTCGCCGATGGTGGTGCGTTCCATTGCGCGCGCTGCGGCTCCGCGATTGTTGCCACGGTTGTTTCGCTGTGCTACACGCGGCTGCGCCAGCGTGCGTCGGCCACTGTCGGCCACGCTCTGCGCCTGGTCGAGATAGAGCAGCATGGCGGGACTCTTGGCCACTGCGCCGAGCAGCTCGCGAAAGTTTCCAAGCGCGTAGGGACGCAGTGCTTCACGCTCATACTCGGCGAGGTAGTAGCGCGTCTGCTGCTTGCCGGTGAACACGTTGAAGTGATTCGCCCAGAAGTCCACCATGACCTCGTTGAGCTGCCGTTCCGTGATCACCGCGCGCCCCGCGCGCGCCGTGAAGATCTCGGCACTCGCGCGCTGTCCGGCGCGAGCACTCTCGCGCAACCGCGCCGAGTCTGCGGGCGAAAGGCGCACGACATCGCGACCGGCCGAACTGTTCATCGACGCGCCTGCCTGCTGACGCGCCGCCAGCCGCGCTACCTGCTGACCCGGCGGCGGATACTTCGCGATGAACTGTGCGCCGCTCATCGCGAGCGTGGGAAAGTGCGTGAGCCACTCGTCTGTCTCTCGGTCGTCGATGCGATCCGGCTGCAGTTGCTGCGCGATCCAGTTGTCCACGCCCATCGTGCGAACGCGCTCCACGTCACCGGGACGCGCGCCGAACGCCAGACGATTGAGCGCGTGATGTACCTGCTGGTCGGCGGTCTGTTCGCGACCTGACACGGCGCCGTTTGCGCTGGCCGGTTGCGATGCGACGGTTTGCGCCGACAATTCGTGCAGCACCGGAGAGACGACCAGCGGTACGACCGCGACGATGCCGCACCAGACGGCTGTCAACGACGCGCGCGTGAATCGGGCCGTCGGGACTGCCGGCGCGGAGGGGGGCTTGTGAGCAGCGAGGCGCATGCAGGCACTCGGACGAGGAAGGGTTGGAGCGCAGTACCAGCGAGATACCGTGGACACCAATCATTGACGCTCGTCAGGAGCCGCCGTTAACGCGCGGTCGAGCGATCACGTTGATGTGGGCTTGAGGTCCGCTGCGGAACCCGATTGCTTTGACAGATGGCATCTGCGACTTACGCGCGTCCGGGCACCGCCGGTCTCCTCATGGTAGTGGCTACCACCGGCGCTCTGCTGGCGTTTGGCTGGCGAGACGGCGAACCAACCAAGGCATTTCGCAACGCCGGTCGCATGTTGCTGGAGTCGCCCGACTTCGGGGCAACGGTGCTGCCCATCGTGTCCACCGCTGTGGGTTTTGCGCACCACCTGCTGGTCGCGGTGCTGTGGGGAGTGCTGCTCATCCTGCTCGTTCGCGCATTCCATGGCTGGACGCGAGTTGCCGTCACGTTCGTTGTATCGCTGCTGTTCGCGCTGATCAATCTCTGGCTCATTCCACCGGTGTTCGGCGTGGGCTACGCCGTCGTCACCAGTGTGGGACGCGCGTTGCCGCTGGCACTCGCGATTGCCTTCGCACTGCTGGTCACCCCGTGGGCGTCAGGGGTACCCGAACAGCGCCCGCCTACGTCGCCGACGTACTGACGACGTACTGACAGCGCCGCTCGCCCGTGTGCACGGGCGCAGCGTGGCGGCAGCGGTCGCACGAGATCACACACCGTGACCGAATCGTGTCGAAACAGCCGTCTGTTCAACGTGGCACCAAGCTTGCTTTAATCAAGTGTGGGACTCGTTGCCAACGGGCGGGTAGCAGAGTCAGGTCCGTGATACGGCGCGCGGCACCGGAGCTCTTCCCCCGCCCTCAACTCTCTCGGCCAAGGAGGCTGTCATGGATGTACTTGTCCGACTCGAGCATGGTCGGACCGATTCGCCGGTACTGGCGCACGTGAACTCACTGCCAGTGCTTCCCTTCGGTACTCGCTCGCGGCGCGAAGTCGTCACGCTCTACGGAGCAGCCGACGCCAACGCACTCGCACTGGCCCTCGCGGCCACGGTAGAAAGCGAGCGTCTCGAAGACGCAGGCAGCGCGGTGGTGCGGCATCTCGGGGTCTGGTCAGACCGAGGAGCCCTGGGTGATTCGGCGTGGCGGAACGACGCCGGCAAGTTGGTCACTCGCGACCTCGATATTCCGCTTGCCACGCTGCAGTTGCGCGCGGCCGAGTTGCTCGGCGAAAATGGTCCCACGCTGCGTCGTGTCGCGGCAGGACTTTCCATGCCCGACTGGCCCGAAGGGACCGACCGGGCGCTCAGCTTCACGCTGGGCACGCTCTACGCCACCGCGACGATCGGCGGTGCGTCCAACACGATGGACGATGCAGGCGCGGAGAACTGGCTCGACAAGGTTCGCGCCGCCGATGAGTTCGCGTTCGATGTGGAGGGCGACTAA
Source organism: Gemmatimonadaceae bacterium (assembly GCA_041747275.1). Taxonomy (GTDB): domain Bacteria; phylum Gemmatimonadota; class Gemmatimonadetes; order Gemmatimonadales; family Gemmatimonadaceae; genus JAABRT01. The sequence goes on from JBGTFN010000195.1 coordinate 11,210, forward strand.
CGAACCCTGACTTGTCCGAGCTTTGATCAGTAGTCAAACGGGCCGTCCATCATCACGATGCACGGCCCGTTTGCACGTCCTGGGTTGGATGTGGGGGCCGGGCGGGGCCCCGAGGCGCCGGGCTTGCTACTGCCACTGCGCGGCAGAAGC
>JBGTFN010000196.1:0-7056 GCA_041747275.1 Gemmatimonadaceae bacterium
CTCACCGGCGCGATACAGCCGCGCGAGCTGCCCCGCATCGTACTTGTCGTGCTTACGCTGCACGCCCGGCTTCACCGGAATCAGTGACGGGGCGATCACATCACAGTGGTAGCCCCAGCCCTGCATCGCGCGCTGCAGCACATACCCCGCGCCGCTCGCCTCGTAGCACGCGCGCACCGCACCATCCTTCGCGTGGCGCTCGACGACGCGTCGCAGCTTCGCGAAATCATTCGGATACTTGTCGATCCGCGTCGGCGCCGTCGCGTCCGCCGGCAGCACGGCGATGGTCACGGAGTCCTTGTGCACATCGAGACCGAGATAGATGATAGGGGCAGCAACCGTCGACGATGACGTGGGCTGGTCTCCGAAGAGGTGCGACGGCGACTGCGTCGCAGGTGGCTCTGGCAACTCGGGATACCGGAGGAGCTAACCCACGCAAAGCGCGGGGGCCAGCCCAGTCATAACTTCTAGCCAGCATAACCGTGATACCGATCTCCTCTTCTTATAAGACTTCAAACACCGATGCGATTTCTCACGCGCGAGTGGCATGCTGGTGATCTGTCCGATGAAGAAGCTGACGCGCTAGAAACCGCACATGCGGAGCATCTCGCTACGACCTTGTCTCAGGTGTCGCAGCAATTGCTAGCGTTCCATACGTCGGTGAGTATACATGACGGAATGTTGCAGTCGGCGGCACTAGATCATCGCGATGCGACGCTGCGCATTCTGTTGCGTTGCGGCGATCAACTGGATGGCTATCGGGATGTCGCGCTGACGTATCTCGGGATCGACGCTTCGTTACTGGACGTTGCGCTGCTGGCGCTGATCGCAAACGATCCGCACAGCGAGGCGCTGTTCGTCGAGATCGATCAAGTGGAAGACGCCAGTTATGTACATCGTTGGCTCTGGTGGCCGTTTTCTCGAGAGGTGCACATCCCGTTCCGTGACCTCACATTTTCGATACAGTCACATCCCGGTCGGGACTTCGAGCGGCCTCCGAACGCGTTTACTGAGATTCGCGCGGATGAACAGCCGGGATGATAGGTAACACGGAAGTCCAGCAGCATGGGTAACACCTTTCAGATACCCCGTGATGTGATAGTCCCGCTCGTCGAAGGTCCCCAGCAAGACCGTGTGGATCTCTGGCTCGGGCGCCGCTTGCGCCACCGACACCACCCCACGCTTCCGCACCAACCGCACCGCTTCTTGTGCGCGTCGCCCCCTGTCGACGCCACCCCACATCGGTCAGTTCGCTTGACCAGGCCTAGCACCCTCGGGCCAATGACAGACGCTCGCTACCGAACCTTTCGGACCATCGGCGCTGGCGCGTCTGCCATCCTTCGCGGGCTGCCCCCCACGTAGACGGGTGCGATGAAGTTGAGCCGGGGGTTCGTGCGGCCTTCCCCCGTCCAGTACAGATGCCAGTGCGGCGCGCGCAGATGTGGGCGCACAGAGCGAGTCCGCGCGCCGTCGGCCGCGTTCGAGCCGCTGCAGTCCGGCGCGGTGCCTATTGGCGGCTCGAAGGACCTCGCTGTTCGTGCTGCCCACGCTGCTGAACGTACTCGTAAGCACCGGTGTCGGGCCGACCCACGCAGGACCGCTCCTTGGTGGTGGCGGTGACATGCTTATAGCATATCTCGGCAGCGAAACGCGGATGCTCGCAGCACCAGCTCATGAGTTGCTTGTTCAGCTACGCGGGGTGGACCTCGGCGCAGACCCAGAAGTCTGGCGAGCATGGATTGCTACCCTATGACCGCCGTGCGTTAGGCGTTCGCCAACTACGGCACGCATTAGTGGGACCTTGGTAATGCGGATGAATCGGCGCGTTGGATAGGTCAGCCCGAGAGCGCGTCGCGGTCCTTGGTGAGCCGCCTCCCGCAGTTGCGAGCGTAACGCATCCGCGCGACGAGCGTGATTGGCGGCTAGCTAAGCGGACGGACGGCGTGCCGAACGGCGAGCCTGCACAACACATCGCGTGCGAGCGCGGTCCGAAAATCCGACGGGTTTCGTCACGGCCAATGCGTCGGCAAGCACGTGTATTCCACCCTGCATCAGCGAAAGACGGGAGCGTTATCTATGCGCCCGGGCAGTAGGCTCGTTGGTCTCTAACGCTCCGTCGTGATCATCAAGTTCACGCGACGCGCATGACAGCCGGGAAACGTCAATATTGTGACTAGGTGGGGTCAGTTTGGGACCAGTTAGTTTGCAGAAAATGTGTATTTTCCGAGAGGCAATCCCCTCTAAGCGGCTGTTCGAAGCACGCCTGGAAAGCGTGTAACGGTTAACGCCGTTCGGGAGTTCGAATCTCGCCCCATCCGTAGGCCCCGCAACGACCTCCCGGTCGGTGCGGGGTTTGTGTTTTTCAGCCCACAATCTCGCAACTCAGAACCTCACCCCCCTTCGGCTTCACCCCGTTGGGCAGAGTGTCAGTACCTTCGGCAGTTCGGCTCCTGCCATTTGGCCCCCCTCCCGTCACAGGCCAACCGAGCCAAACCGGCAGAAGCCGAACCGCCAAGGCACAGCAACAACGCCAGACAGTGCCAGACAGTGCCAGGCCGAACCGGAATAAAACCGGAACCAAACCATTGCACCGGTTGCGCCCGCGGACCCGTTCCCCCCAATATGAAAAGACGAGCGACGCGCACTGTAGCGCCGTCCCGGTCGCGGATAACTCCGCAGGAGTGACGTAGTGGCTCCCCACACCCGTTCTTCCCACCAGCGTTCCACACCGTGGCGCGTTGCCCTCCTCGTCGCCATCACACTCGGCGTGTTCATGCTCTGCGCCAGCGTGGTCATCGCGGCGAGCAGCACCGCCTCCCAGGCGCCTGAGCTCGTGGTCGAGGGCGAACGCACCATGCAAGGGGCGAAGCTCGCGCTGAGAGGCACGAAGTGGCCCGCGCGAGCGAGCCTGATCATCACCGCGAGCCCGCCTCCCGGCACCACCGCCGCGCTCGATCTCGGCACAGCGCAGAGTGACGCCGATGGTGAGTTCCGCGCCACCAAGCTCTCGCGCTGCACCACCAACACGGCGCCTCCGCAAAGTGCGCAGGTCACGGTCACTGTGCAGAGCGGAACTGCGAAGGCCGAGCAGAAGCTGGATGCGGCACTCTGGCACTGCATGACGGACAACTAGCGACTACGCGCGCTGGTTGACACCGCTGGCACGCGCGTGCAGGATTTCGCGCTCGTGCTCCAGCCGCGCCGTGCCGGCGCTCTCGCCTGCGCTCCCCACCCGCGCTCCGTGCCGACTGTCATCTTTGCCTGCCCGTTCTTTTCACACGCTGCCACGCAAATGATCGAGGCGGCTGTCTCGATGCCAAACGTGCGCGTCGCGGTGATTGCCCAGCAGGCACTGGCCGACCTGCCCCCGTCCCTGTCGCAGGGACTCGCAGGCCATTGGCAGGTTCGCGACGTCACCGATCCCTCTGAACTGCGCGGCGCCGCGCGCGCGCTGCAGGCAAGACTCGGCCGCATCGATCGCATCTTCGGGGCATACGAACAGTTGCAGGTGCCGCTCGCCGAAGTGCGCGAGGCGCTCGAGATCGAGGGCATGCGACCGGAAGCCGCCCGTCGATTCCGCGACAAGGCCCTCATGAAGGCCACCTTGCGCGCTGCCGGTTTGCCGTGTGCACGCCACTCGCTCGTGACCAACGCGAACGATGCATGGGCCTTCGCCCGGGACGTTGGCTTTCCCCTCGTTGCAAAACCCCCGGCGGGCGCCGGCGCGCGCAACACGGAACGCATCAACGACGGAGCGGCGCTTGGCGTATGGCTTGCGCACAATCCGCCGGATGGTGAACGACCGCTGTTGCTCGAGGAGTTTCTGAACGGACGTGAGCACTCGCTCGAGACGATCAGCATTGGCGGGCACTCGGTGTGGCACTCGCTCACGCACTACGATCCGACGCCGCTCGAAGTGCTCGAGCAACCGTGGATTCAGTGGTGCGTCGTGTTGCCTCGGGAGGTGGACGACCCGCGCTATGACGACATTCGCACCATTGGCTCGCGCGCGCTCGCGGTGCTGGGCATGCAGACGGGCGTGTCGCACTGCGAGTGGTTTCGACGCAGCGACGGAAGCATTGCAATATCGGAGATCGCGGCGCGTCCGCCGGGAGCGCAGATCACGACCCTCATCTCCCGCGCTCACGACATCGATTTTGTGCGCGCCTGGGTCGAGGTAGAAGTATTCGGCACCTTCGAAATCCCCGAGCGAAAGTACGCCGTCGGTGCTGCGTACCTGCGGGGGCAGGGCAGCGGCAGTGTCACCACCCTGGACGGGCTCGACGTGGTCACGCGCGAACTGGGGTCGCTCGTGACCGACTACCGGCTTCCCATGCCCGGCCAATCACCCACGGGCAGCTACGAAGGCGAAGGCTTCATCATCTTGCGACACCCTGAGACTGATGTGGTCGTGCGCGCTCTGCGGCGGCTCATCACTACCCTGCGCGTCCGCCTCGGCTGACGCCGCCACTCACAGCGAGAGACTGCATGGCGCACAACGTGCTCATGATCATGCCCGGCTTTCCGGGCGAAATGCCGTACTTCACACGCGGGCTGGCGACCGTTGGCGCCACCGTGTGGGGCGTTGGACCCGGAGGGGTCGCCGAGTTGCCCGAGATGGCTCGATACCATCTCTCGCACTACCTCTCGGCGCCGGCGCTCTTCACAAACACCGATGAAGCGATTGCTGCCATCCGTCAGTGGACGCGCGGTGTCACGATCGATCGTGTGTGCTGCCTGTGGGAGCCGGGTGTCGAGCTGGCCGCGGCGATTCGCTCTGCGCTCGGGGTACCTGGCCAGACGCCGGAGCGCGCGCGCCGTTTTCGCAACAAGGAGCACATGAAGCTTGCCCTGGGCAAGGCCGGCGTGCGCGTGCCACGTCACGTGTCCGCCCGCACCATTCGCGAGGTCCAGGCAGGAGCGGAGAAGGTCGGCTTCCCGTGCATCGTCAAACCGATCGCCGGTGCCGGATCGCTCGACACGTTCCGCTGCGACTCGCAGGCCGAACTCGACGCGGCGCTCAAGCAGCTTGGGCATATCGAAGAGGTCAGCGTCGAGGAGTTCATCGATGGCGAAGAGTTCACGTACGACACGATCTGCGCCGGCGGCAGCATCCGGTACTTTCACGTCGGCTACTATCGCCCGCGCCCGCTCGTCGCGCGCACCAACGAGTGGATCAGTCCGCAGACGCTGAGCTACCGCAACGTCGACGACCCGTGGGTGGCCGGTGGACGCGCCATGGGCGAACAGGTGCTCGCCGCGCTCGAGTTCGACACCGGCTTCACGCACATGGAGTGGTACCGCAAGTCCGACGGCGAAGTCGTCTTCGGTGAAGTCGCGGCGCGGCCGCCGGGCGCTCGCACGGTGGACCTGATGAACTTCGCATCCGATGTGGACCTGTTTACCGGATGGGCGGAGGCGGAAGTCCACGGCCGCTTCTCGCCGGTAGCGGAGCGCAAGTACAACTGCGCCTGCATCACCAAGCGTGCACACGGGCAGGGGCGCCTCCAGCGCGTGGAAGGCCTGGATCGCATTCACAAGCGCTGCGGAGACGCTGTCGTTGCCGTGGACCTGCTGCCGATTGGCTCGCCCCGCCGAGACTGGAAGGCCACGCTGCTGTCCGATGGTTATGTGTCGCTGCGCCATCCCGACTGGCAGGAAACGATGGACATGGCCGACTTCGTGAGCGAACAGCTTCACCTGTTCGCGGGCTGAGACACACCCGTTGCGTTGGTAGCACACCCGGCTACCTGTCGCGCGCCGACCACACTCTACGAAGCGCGCGCGCGACGCTCGGAACACAATTTCCTGTCTGAAGGGCCAATTTGTGGCGAATAGTCGGGTTCGTTTACGGCATGCCCCTTGCTCAGAGGCACTGATAGAGGCACAGTTGCTAGTGTGTCACTTGGGGCCCGCGGCATGACGGCTGGCGGACCTCGGTTTCAGCCCCCGCGAGGAAATCCGATCATGTCGCGCATTGTGGAAGATCCGCCAATCGAAGCTGCCCGGAGCCACTTCTCGCAGCTCTGCGTTCTGCTGACGGGCGTCGCCGCCGGAGTGATTGAGCCGTCGGCCGGCGAGTCGCTGCAGAGCCCGAGCTACCACATGGGTCGCCGCGATGGTTACCACGTGGTGGTCGCGCACCTGGCAAGCAGCCGCACGCTCCGTGAAGCGGCCGACAAGTGCGTCGCCTTCGGACGCGGCGTCGAGGAGCGTGCGAACACGCACCCGTATGGCCCTGACTGGTGCCATGGATTCGCCCAGGCCACGCTCGACGCCGCACAGGACCTGGCGATGTACGCTGCTACCTGCACGCTGCCGCAGCTTGATCGCCAGCGCCTCCGTTCGGCGCGCACCGCAGCACGTCATCTCTCACCGTTTCCCAATAGCTGGACCACGCCGCGCAGCACGTCGGCGATCGATGCACCGGAAGCCCCGAGTTCGCCGCGCGAGTGGTGACTGCACCTGCCTGCCTTCGGCGCGTGAGTTTGTCGAACGCTCCACCATGAATCGGCGACGGGTCGTGTCTCTTCCGGGACACGACCCGTCGTCGCATATATTGCGCGCATGCCAAAACCCACCACTCTTCTTGACGCACGCGCGATCGACCGGACACTGCGCCGCATGGCTGACGAGATTGTCGAGCACAATGGCGGAACGGACGACCTGGTCATTGTCGGTATCGAACGACGCGGTGTGCAACTCGCGGATCGCATCGTGAAGATCATCGAGGCGCAGGAAAAGGCCATCATCACGCGCGGCGCGCTCGACATCACGCTCTATCGCGACGACTTGCAGACGATCGGGCCGCGACCTGTTGTCGGACGCACCCAGCTGCCGCTCTCGCTCGACGGCAAGCGTGTCGTGATCGTGGACGATGTGCTCTACACCGGCCGCACGATTCGCGCCGCGCTCGATGAACTCGCCGACTTCGGTCGGCCATCGCGCATCGCCCTCGTCGTGCTCGTGGACCGCGGCGGTCGCGAGTTGCCGATCCACGCCGACGTCGTGGGTCGCACCGTGGATGTACCGGCTGGCCAGCGTGTGGACGTGCTG
>JBGTFN010000197.1:0-7427 GCA_041747275.1 Gemmatimonadaceae bacterium
GGCGCCGGCCGACTACGCCACTGGCCGCGATGGAGCGTCCGCCACGACCGGGGCCGAGGTTGCGCCAGCGGTAGTTGGCGAGCAGTGCGGAGTCGGGGGCGAGTGCACGGGCCGCGTTGAGTGGCGGCTGATGCGCGGTGGTGGGCGAAGGAGCGCCCATCGCGCCCGCCCAGAGGGACGCGGTCGCGATGGCGAAGGTGAGCACGGGGCGGATGGCGGGCATGGCGGGACCGGGCGGGATATGGAGGGGTGGGTGCGGTGAGCGCCCATCCGACTACCATATCGCGCCCGGCTAGTGACAGCAACCGAGCGGCTCGTCAAACGGACGCGTATTAAACCGGGTGGACGCCTCGCGACGCTGCCGTCACCCCATCGCCAGCACCTTCATGTTCTGCGCACACCGGGCCGCGAGATGCCGGCGTGAGCGCACCCGTCGGGAAGGGGCAATCCCAATTGCATGAGCCACACGGTCGACGTGATCTTCAGTGCGAGCAGGCCGCAGGCAATCACACTCAGAAACACCGGCTCTCGAGTCCACAGCATCAGCACTGCAAAGAACGCCGAGTTGAGCGCCTTGCCAACCTTGGACCAGTTCCAGAACCACAGCCGCCGGTCGACAAGATAGAAGTAGTTGGTGCTCGAGATCGGCCAGGCGAGGAAGGCGCACGACAGATACATATCGATCACCATGAACTGAAACAGATAGATCGCCACCGGCACAAGCATTGTCGGATCGAGCCACGCAAATCCCACATAGAACACAGCGGCCGAGATGCGATCGCACAGAATGTCGAGCATGGCGCCGATCCGTGTTTCGCGATTGGTGTATCGCGCTACCGCACCATCCAGCATATCGCCAACCCAGTAAATGCCCAGCGCCCAGAGCAGCAGGGCGAGCGAGTGCTCAGCCGCCGCGTAAAAGCCGAGAATTAACGTCCCCAGCGTTCGCGCCAGCGTGATGCACGTGGCAGCGGTGAAGAAACGTTCGACCGACTGGCGTGCACATTCGCGGTGTTTGCAGTCGTCTGGCATGTCTTCACGTGGGAGGTGTCCGGCAATCTGCGAGCGGACCACGCGGACTCGCGCGGGCTTAAATATTGCCGTCACTCAGGTGCGCGGAGAAGTCCCTCGGACTGGCACTTTGTGCTTACGCCATGCCCGCTTCGCCTTCGACTCCAAAGGCTTCGCCTTCGACTCCAAAATCGAACGGACTCACCTTGGGCGCATACCAGTCGGCGACACGCGCGGCTTCCATCACATGCGCACGGGCCACAAGCACCGAGAGCCGCTCGCAAATCGCATCACGTTCTGACATCGCAACGGACACGCACTGCTGCAATCGCAGGCGCACGCTATCGAGAGCATCAGCGTTGGTGTTTCCCTCAACGTTCCGGCCTCTACGTTGCCGCATGCGCGACGATGTGTTCTACGGCTGTAAGTGTGCCAGCTGGTTTACTAAAGGCATTCGGACAGTCACCACTTGAGAATCGGTGCTTTGACTCTTTCGCTGGGCGCGGCACCGGCCGAGCGAGCAAAAGAGACAAACGGTTGCAGCTGCGCCTCGCTACGCGGCGGCGCATAGCCCGCGCCTTCATAGACCCCGCCGGGTTCCAGGGCGACCGGTACCGTGCTGAAGATTGCCAAGCAGCCGAACGTCTGCTCGTCACGCGCGGAGCCAGGCCCGACAAGAACGAAATTGACTATGACTCGACCATCGCACGCGTTCAGGTAGATCGTGTCATTGCCGGTGTTCTGCACCGAGAAACTGAAAGGTGGGCCCGGAGGGAAGCCGACGTACGGCAAGAACTCGGCGCGCATCGTCACATCGCGGGGCCCTGTGGCATCGTGGCAGCCGCTGAAGGCGAGAATGGCAAACACCAGCGGGAGCAGGCGTCGCGTTGGCGTGAAACGGCGCATACTGTTTCTCCTCGAGAAGACGCGTGCGGCAGTCGCGAGACGCGGGCGACGTTTGCATTCAGTACACGCCACATCGCCCACGTGAACACCCTACGCCATGTCGAATTCCTTGTTGAACGCGACGGCGAACTGGAAGGTCTTCGCGCGACTGCGTGTCTCCATCATGTCCGCCACACGCGTGAGTCGCGCGGGCACGGCGAGAATCTTCTCCTGCGCCTTCTGCCCAGCTTCCTGGAGGCCGGTAATCGTCTCGATCTTCCAGTACTTGATCAGCTCCTCGACAATGCGCAGGTAGTCGCGCGGCCCATAAATTTCAGCGCGGCGAATGACATCGGCCATCTCGCGAAAGTGCGGCATGTTGATACCGGGCATGTCGATGGACGGCATGATGAGCGCGGCCGACTCGAGCGCGCGATCGGGATCACGCTGCAGCACTTCGGCGAAGATCGTTCGGTAGAAGACGTAGTGGCGCGCTTCTTCCTTGGCCACGTTCGACAGCACTTCACCGATGAGCGGTTCGTTCTCACCCGCGAGACGGCCGGTGTTGGCGTGACTCACCTGCGTGGCGCGCTCCTGCAACGACGTATACACGAACACACGGTACGGATCGCTGTCCCACGACGGCTCGAAGCCGGCCTTGATATATTCGAACTGCATGCGCTCGAGCACAGGATTGTCCACGAGCCGCGAGTCGTGCATGTAGTCGTGCAGAATCGCGCCGTGACGGTCTTCCTCGGCGGTCCAGAGATTCGTCCACTTCGTCCAGATGCTGTCGCTGCCGAGGTACACGGCAAGCAGCCGATGGAAATGCGGCAGCCCTTCTTCGGTGAGCAGGTTGAGCGACAGCGCGACACGCATCGGGAAGCTGATGCCTTCGGCGCGCCTGCGCAGATCCTGCGCCCACTGATCGGGATCGGTGTCCGGTGCGGGCGCGAGAATCTCGCTTGGAAACCACAAAATGCGCTTGGCCTCATGCTGTTCCATGAGGCTATCGATGACGGGTTCGAGGTCGGCGAGAACTTCGACCTTCGCGAGCGTTTCAGCAGAAGCAGGAGACATTCTTGAAAACTAGTGTTTTACCGGCTGACGGGCAGTCGGAGTCTTACGGACGCGTCGGCCACGTCGCTGCGATGGTGGAAGGACGGTGCGGGCCACACCCTCCCACGAGCAGCTCAGGCAGAAGCGCCGGTGAAAGCGATGGCCGAGCAGCTTCCAACCGCCCTCATGCACGAGCGGGAGCGTTTCTTCGCCGCAGGTGACGCACACGGCGTCTTCAGGAATGAGCGCAATGATGGCCTGCGTCGCGAGCCAGATGAACGCGATCCGAAGTCCCACGAATACGCCGATGAACATCCAGGCGTCGGACCACGTCCACCACTGGGTCACTTCCCTAGAATCTCCCGGAAGAACGCGACGGTACGCGGCCACGCCTGCTGGGAGGCCGTCAGGTTCGCCCCTTCCTGTCCGCTCTGCTGACGAAGGAAGCCGTGGCCGGCCCCTTCATAAATCTCTTTCTCGAAACGCTGCCCACGTGCCGCGAGTGCCTGCTCAGCCGGCTCGATGGTCTGGTTCACACGCGCGTCATTGCTCCCGTAAAGGCCAAGAACGGGCGCCTGCACGGTGGAAAGCGTGGCCGTGGCGGGCGATGAGCCGTAGTACACCACCGAGGCACCAAGTCCCGGCGCCGAAACCGCATGATTGAACGACGCCGAGCCGCCCCAGCAGAATCCGACCACACCATACCTGGGCAGCGCCGCCGGCAGCGCCATGCCGTACTTGCCCACGAGGCCGATCTGTCGCTGTACGACGGCGGGGTCAAGCGTGCGAATGGCCTGAGTTGCCGCCGTCTGGTCGGGTCCGTTTGGACCGGACGGCAGGTTTTTCGTGGTCATGAGGTCAGGCGCGATCGCGATGAAACCGTCTGCGGCAAGCTGATCCGCAACGCCGCGCACCCAGTGTGTGAGTCCGAAAATCTCGTGCACCACCACGATGACCGGCGCGTTGTCGGCGCGCTCCGGAAAGACGACCCACGCGCGAATGGTGTCGGCGCCTTCCGTCACCGTGACCCACTCACCATGCCGCGGCGACGCTTCGAGTCGCGCGAGCGCGCCTTCCGCGTCGGCGGGCAGCGAAGATTGCTCCGCCGCCGCGTTCGCCTGCGCTGCGGTTTCTGCATCTGCGGCGGGACGGGCGTTGGAGTCTTGCGGAGAGCAGGCGGCAACTGTGGCAACAACGCCGGCGAGCGCACAGCCTGCGGCAATCACGCGAATAGTGGACATGTCAGGACTCGTCAGCGAACGGGAGTATCGAACCGAAGCGGTGTCGATACGGAGTAGGAGAAGTGCCACCATTCCTTGTCATAGTTCGCGAATCCTTCGCGGGCCATGGCGGTGACAAAACGCAGACGGTTAACGGCTACGGAGTCTCGCGCGTTCGCGGTATGGGCGGCGTCACTGAAAGTGTCGTACGGTGTGCCCATGGCGAGCTCCCTGCCGGTGGCAAGATCAACGAGCGTGAGATCGATCGCGACGCCGAGGTTGTGGCGCGACCGGTCCGCGATGTAGCCGTCGGTGATCAGGTCTTCCCGTCCTGTCTGCCGAGTCCACGCGACCATCGCTTCGGTGGCACGCACGGGGCGATACGCGTCCCACACCTTGAGAGATAAACCCTGCGCGCGCAGATGTGCCTGCACCCGCGCGAGCGCGGCCGCCGCATCACGGTGCAGGAATGCACGATTCGCGTTGTAGCCAGGCAGCGGTGCGCCGGTGAAGTTTCCGCTGTCGCGGTAGCGCAAATCGACGAGAATGGTGCTGTCGAGCAACTGCACATCGACGAGCAGTGTGTCCGCGTCGGCCTGGGTACCCGCAATTACATCATCCGGCGCGTTGACGGACGCGGGTGCGGTGGGATTGGTGCTGTCACCAACAGCCGCGGCTCCGCCAACGAGGCCCGGCGTGCGATTATCGATCGTGCAGGCGCTGAGTGTGCCGAGCACGACGGCAGCGAACAGAGTGCAAGCGCGCGCGCGCGCCGCGAGTAGAAATCTCATTCGGCGAATCTACGGATCGCGCCGAGCTGGGCCAACTTCCGCAAGCTATTCGCTACTTTCGCACCGTCCTTGTCACCCGGCAATGGACGGTCTCCGAAGGCGGAATGTTCGGCGGCGTGCAGCACGAGTTCGTACTTCCGGCCGGCCGGCAACGCGGGATACACCGACAGACGATTCTCGACCGTTGCGTCGCCGATCATTGCTTCATCTTCCGTGCCGGTCATGAGCAGCCACGGCAAACCCACCTTGCCGAACGCCGAAGACGCTGAAGCATTGCGCGGTGCGCTCGGGCTCATGATCACGGCGGCACGAATGCGCGGATCCAGATAGGGCGTGCGACCGTTCGGCAGTGCCTGGCCGGAGACCGCCTGCGTGGTGACCGCGCCGAAGGAGTGTCCCGACATGCCGAGCCGTGTGAGGTCGAGCGCGCCGGCCAGCACGTGGCCGTGCTGTGCGTTCCATTTGGTGAGTGCACCGATCACGGCGGGCACATCGGCCGCGCGCAGCAGGAAGTTTTCCGTGCTGGCCGCGCGACGCATCGCTGCCATGCGGCGCAATGGACGAACGTCCTTCCACACATCCTCGTCGCTGCCGGGGTGCTGGATGTACACGACCACGTAGCCGCGCGCGGCCCAGTGCTCGCCCAGATACGGATTGTTGGTGCGTGAACCGCCGAGTCCGTGGCTGAAAATCAGGACCGGCGCGTTCGCGCGCGCGGCCGGCCGGTACACGCGAATGGGCACCGTTCGATTGCGTTTACTGTCGCGCACATCGAGATCGATGGGAGCGAGTGCGGAGCCGGTGGCGCGCAGTGGGTCGTACGAAGTCGTGGGCGAGGATTGCGCCTGCAGCTCAGCGTGAGAGGGCCATTCGTGTGACACCCATGCGAACTGCGCAACGACTGGCGAGGCGCCAAGCGCGCAGGCCGTCAATAGCGTTGCCAACATACGTGAATGCACGGCGCGAACTCCGTGATCAGGCGTGAGTGAAATCAGCATGCGCAGCAAGAGCATGTTCCGCACACTTGCACCGCTTGCACATCTGACGGCGGCGAATCCCTGCTCGTCAAGCTTGTCCGTTCTCCTGCGCCCCGCTTTCCAGAAACAGCAGGTGCAGGAAGTGCGCCGCACGAGTCTCCGCGTAGTAGTCGGCACGCCATGGTGCGCCACCACTGACAAAACCAACGTGCCCGCCCTTGGCAGGAAACTCGGTGGTGATGAATGCGTTGTCGCGGACTCGCGAACTTATGTCATCGAGAACATCCCGCGGCAGAAACGGATCATCAACAGCACTCAACAGCAGCAGCGGAACCTGCGCATCCGACACGTACTGCGCCGAGCTGGCACGCGTGTAGTAGTCGCGCGCATCATCGAAGCCATGCAGCGGTGCCGTGAAACGATCGTCGAACTCCCACAACGTGCGCGAGCGTTGCACGGACGCCAGCACTGCCAGCTCCGGATGACGTGCGATCTTGGCCAGCGCCTTTGGAATGAGCGTGCGAAGAAACGCCCGTTCATACACCGCACCGAATCCGCGGCCTATCCATCGTGAGGCACGCGCGAGGTCGTAAGGCACCGAGATGGCCACCGCGCCGCGCACGATGTCCGGTAGGCGATCGCGTTGTTCGCCAAGCAGCTTGCACAGCACATTGCCACCGAGCGATACGCCGATCACGCCGAGTGGTGCAGGCGATTCGGACGCGAGACGTGTGATCACGTGCAGCGCGTCACCTGTTTCACCGGAGTGATACGAGCACGGCAAGCGGTTGGGCGTTGGACCGCACGTTCGGAAGAGCAACAGGTCCATGCCCCATCCTCGGCGCTGAGCTTCGCAAAACAGTCCGCGCGCGTAATGAGAGTGCAGTCCGCCCTCGAGTCCGTGCAACAGCAATAGCCTCGGTGTCGTTGCAGGATCACCACGCGGTGCGAGGCGCGCGAGCTCGACGAAGTCTCCGTCAGGTGTGTCCCACGCTTCCATGCGCACGTTGGGCAGCGCATCCCGCCGCGCGATACGACCCCAGATCGTGGCGCTATGCGGGCCAAGCCACCAGGCGGGCGCGTACGCGGTCACTTTCGTGGTCACTTTCGTGGTCACTTACGTGGTCACCACAGTGCTCACCAGGCGATGCTGAGCACGGGAAAGCGATTGATCACCGGTCGCACGCCGACTGCGTGCGGGCCACGGTGCACGGGTTCCGTGCGCGTGGGCGCGACGTGCTGCATCGCGAACGCGGTGGCGAGTGGTGTCAGCGATACCGTAACGCGGTTGTCTGGAGATGAGGTCATCTGCAGCGAGGCTGGCGATTCAGACGGCGAACGCGATCCTGCACTCGACGATGACTGCATGATTCCACGCATCGGACCGGCATCGGGATCGGGCGAGAGCAGGCGATCGGTGGCAGCCAGGCCGAGCAGTCCGCCGGTTGCCGCGAGCCCGAGCTCGAGGGGGCTGTCGGCCCCGG
>JBGTFN010000198.1:0-1940 GCA_041747275.1 Gemmatimonadaceae bacterium
GCAGGATGAGCTGACAGGTACGGAGAATCGCGTTGCTGTTTCGCGGACCGACTACAACGCGGCGGTGGAGACGTACAACTCGTATATCCGTCGCTTTCCGGCGGTCATGACTGCGAAGGTTACCGGTGCCAAGCCGCGGGAATACTTCGAGGCTGAAGCCGGTTCGCAGACTGCGCCGCAGGTGGATTTCGGGAAATAAGCATTAGGGGTGCTCTGCGGTTCAGGGAGAACCGCAGAGGCCACTCTTCTCCTGCTTCACGCAGCTGCAGGCGGCTCCGCGACGGGACGCGGAAAAAGCGGCGTGCCTTTGGTGACGCGCCAACCGGTCGCGTCGAGTGCCAAGATGTCGGACATCTTCGCGGAGTGTACCGAGCCTGGCGCGCCCAACGACTCCCACAACACCTGGCTGCGCTCGGGCAGGAAGGGTGCGAGTTGCACTGCGTGGCGCGCCAGGCGGCGAATGAGAGAAGCGAGCACGCGATCGAGTTCCGCGGCTGCGGCAGGGTTCTTCGCGAGCTGCCATGGCTCCATGGCTTGCGTGTACTCGTTCGCGCGGGACACCTGACGGGCGACTGCGGACAGTCCGTCGTGCAGCAGCCAGCCGCGTGATCCGTCGAGCGCAGCGTGATACTGCGCTACATCCGCGAGATCGAGCGCTTCATCTTCCGCAGGTGAGGCCGCGGGCACAACGCCGTCGCGATACTTCTCGACCATGGCCACTGCGCGACTGCCCAGATTGCCGAGCGCATTGGCGAGATCGGAGGTGTAGCGCTCTTCGAATCGCTCCCATGAGAAGTTGCCGTCGCCATCGAACGGCACTTCGCGGAGCAGCACATAGCGAAAGGCGTCTGCGCCGTAGCGGTCGATAGCCTCGTGCAGGTCGAGCTTGACACCAGCGCTCTTGGAAAAGCGCTCACCGCCGAGCTGCACGAACCCATGTGCCCACACCTGCGTGGGCAGTGGTAGCCCCGCCGCGTGCAGCATCGCAGGCCAGATCACCGCATGAAAGCGCGTGATGTCCTTGCCGATCACGTGCAGTTGCGCCGGCCAGCGTGTCTCCCAGTCACCGTCGGGGAAGCCGGTGCCGGTAAGGTAGTTGGGCAGCGCGTCGAACCACACGTACGTGCCCTGCTGTTCACCTGTGGAGAGCGGAAGCGGGAAGGGAACGGCCCACGACAACCGCGCGCGACTGGCCGACACATCTTCGAGTCCCTGATCGAGCAGCCCGAGGATTTCGTTGCGTCGGCTCGACGGTTGGATGAACTGTGGCTGCTCGGTGATCAGAGTGCGCAGGAAATCAGCGTAGCGTGACAGCCGGAAGAACCAGTTGCGCTCCTCGACATCCTCGAGCGGGCGCGTTGCATGCAGCAGGCAATGACCGTCCACGATATCGGCGGGCTGCTTGAAGGCTTCACAGCCCACACAGTACCACCCTCGATAACTCTGCTCGTAGAAGTCATCAGGATTGCGCTCCGCGATTCGCCGGATGAGCGCCTGCACACCCTCGCGGTGATGAGGCGTGGTGGTGCGGATGAACTGATCCTGGCTGATGCGCAGCTTTTCCCACGTGGCGAGGAAGCGCCTCGAGATCTCATCAGTGAATGCCTGCGGGTCGGCACCCTGCGCCGCTGCGGTCTGCGCCACCTTCTGGCCGTGTTCGTCCATGCCGATCATGAAGTGCACGTCATCACCGCACGCACGCTTGTATCGCGCGATGACATCTGCGCCGATTTTCTCGAGCGCGTGTCCGATGTGCGGATCGCCGTTGGCGTAGTCGATCGCGGTCGTGATGTAAAAACGCGGCACAGTCAGGAATCGGAGGAAGAAGAGGGGCCCGCGCTGTCGTCGGGCGTGTTGCTGTCGGGTTGGTCGCCCATGCGGTCGCCGCCGCGTTCACTACTTCGTTCGCCACCGCGTTCACCGCGCAGCCGACGTCCGCC
>JBGTFN010000199.1:0-2102 GCA_041747275.1 Gemmatimonadaceae bacterium
AGACGGCATTGGCGCGTCGCTCACGCTTCAGCAGCGCTGGAAGAGCGGGGCACGCGAGCAGACGTCGCGTCGTGCGATCGGCGTGATGCGCGCATACAAGGCACTCGACGTTGGTGGCTTTGCGCGACACGCACTGGCCGCACGAGCGAGTGGCGGAGTGACCGATCAACATGCGACATCCGAACTCTCGGTGGGCGGCACCAGCGGTTCGCTCGCTGAACTGCTGCCCGGTGTCGTGATCGGTGATCCATCGCGACAGTTTCCCGTGCGCGGATTCGTGCCGGGAATACAGCGCGGCTCGCGCGCCGTGAGTGCGTCTGCCGAATACCGCGCACCGCTCAGCCTGCTCGCGCGTGGTGCGGGAATGCTTCCCATCTTTGTCGATCGCATTTCGATGTCTGCGTTCGCTGACGGCGGCCGAGCGTGGTGTAGCGATGCGGTGCGCAGTGCACCAACGAGCGGTGGCATCTGTCTGCCGTCGGGAGTGCGCGATGGCTGGCTCGCCTCCGTCGGCACCGAACTCGCGCTCGATCTCGGCGTGCAGTGGGATTTCCCGTATCGCGCACGCGCAGGCGTCGCGAAGCCCGTGCGCCGTCCGTCGGATGTGAGCGGCTCGCCTATTTTTTACTTCACGCTCGGATCGTCCTTTTGAATCAACCCCGCATATCGCCCAGCGCCTTCGTGCATCCCGGCGCGTTTGTCATCGGCCGCGTAACGCTCGGCGACGAAGCGAGCGTCTGGCCAACCGCCGTTGTTCGCGGCGATGTGGAGCACATCAGCATCGGGGCGCGCAGCAACGTGCAGGACGGCGCGGTGGTGCATGCTGACCCTGGCGTGCCGACAGTCATCGGCAATGATTGTGTGATCGGCCACCGGGCGATCGTTCACGGCAGTGTGCTCGAGGACGGCGTGTTGATCGGCATGGGCGCGATCCTTCTCAACGGGGTGCACGTGGAGCGCGGTTGCATCATCGGGGCGGGCGCCCTGCTCACCGAAGGCACGCGGGTGCCAGCCGGCTCGCTCGTCCTGGGCACTCCGGGACGGGTCGTGCGGACGCTCGACGAACCTCGTCAGGCAGTGATCGTGGAGAACGCCGCCCGATACGTCGCGCTGTCCCGCAGATACCTGGCTGGCGAGTTCAGCACGCGAACTGAGGCAAATGAGCCCTTGCGCGCCACGTCAAAGCCCTGAAATGCCGGCGATTCGTGTTTCCAGGCAAACTCGTCGTCTTCGTGCGTCACCGGTGTTGCATCAGGACTGAGGTACGATATCGGCAGGTGTCGCGCGAAGTCGTCAGTCAAACAGCCCTAACAGCAGCTAAGTTCTTGTGAGATAGATTGTTCCAATTTCCGGTACGTGGGTGACTGTAGGCTGGTCGCATCACGTACTATCACAGAGATGACCGATTTGTCTCAGTGAACGGGAACCGGTGGACAACTCAGCTGTTAGCACAAAACCGTGATGTGATTTCCGCAAACCATTAGATTGCAAGCTGTTACGAAAGTACTTGCGCGGGCTCACGAATAGGGCGACCATACGCCCCCGCACGACACCCCCGCCCAATCTGCGGACCTCGTCCGCCCCGCGCCTCAGTTTGCGCGCCAGCACACTCCGTTACGCCTCCGTTTCGAGTCCTTTAGCAGTCCTTCGTCATATCCAGTCAGGAGTTTTACATCATGCCCTTCTCGTCAACGCCTCCGGACGGCCCGGTGACGCTCTCCTCCAACGCTCGCACGGTTCTTGAAAAGCGGTATCTCGTCAAGGACGCCACGGGCAAGCCGGTGGAGAGCCCCGAAGCCATGTTCTGGCGCGTTGCCACGGTGGTCGCCGAGGCCGATCGTCGCTTCGGCGCGAGTGACGGGGCCGTGAATGCGGTGGCGGAAGAGTTCTACTTCCTCATGACGCAGCGTCGGTTCGAGCCCAACTCGCCTACGCTCATGAACGCCGGCCGTCCGCTCGGCCAGCTCTCCGCGTGCTTTGTGCTGCCCGTGGAAGACGCGCTCAGCAATGGCGAGAGCGGCATCTACGATACGCTGCGCAGCATGGCGCTCATTCATCAGAGCGGTGGCGGCACGGGCTTCTCGTTCTCGCGTCTGCGCTCG
>JBGTFN010000200.1:0-6414 GCA_041747275.1 Gemmatimonadaceae bacterium
CATCGCGCTCACCGTGCGTGAGAACGAAGCGCTCAAGACCGAAGACTCGGCAATGTCCGTTGGACGCGCCAGCCAGCCGGTCAAGCAGATCGGACGCACCGATGTCGAAGGGGTGTTCGTGGTCGGCACGGACAACAAAGTCTCGTTCCGGCCCGTAAAAGTGGGGATAGCCGGCGAACGCCATTTCGAGGTGCTCTCGGGGATCTCGGCCGGCGAGAACATCGTGGCCGGAACGTATCAGGCCATTCGCGACCTTACGGATGGCGCGCTGGTGCGCACCGCACCTACCCCCACAGACGCGAATGCGAAGGGCAAGACGTGACCGATACCATCGACGACATTGGCATCAGTACGACGGGCGAACGACGCGCCGTCGTCGCCGCTCCCGGCTCCACACCGGAGCAGGATTGGGTTATCGTCGCGCGCGGGCTCAAGCGCGAGTATGACATGGGCGGCGAAATCGTGCGCGCACTGCGCGGCGTCGATCTCGCCATCCGTAAGAACGAGTACGTCGCCATCATGGGACCGTCAGGTTCGGGCAAGTCCACGCTCATGAACCTCATCGGTTGCCTCGATTCGCCCAACGGCGGCGAATACTGGCTGAACGGCATGCTTGTGTCCGCCATGAGCGACGACCAGCTCGCGCGCGTTCGCAACAAGGAAATCGGCTTCGTCTTCCAGACGTTCAACCTGCTGCCGCGCGCGACCGCACTGCAGAATGTCGAACTGCCGCTCGTGTACGCCGGCATCTCCGCCGACGAACGCAAGCGTCGCGCGACGGAAGCACTCGATTCCGTGCAGCTCGGTCCGCGTCTGCATCACCGTCCCAACGAACTGTCCGGCGGTCAGCGCCAGCGTGTTGCCATCGCGCGCGCGCTCGTCAACCGTCCGTCCATTCTCCTGGCTGACGAGCCCACGGGTAACCTGGACTCCACCACGTCGCAGGAAATCATGCGCGTCTTCGAGGAGCTCTCGAAGCAGGGGCAGACCGTTGTCATGGTCACGCACGAACCCGATATCGCCGCACATGCGCGCCGTGTGGTCGTGCTGCGTGACGGTCTCGTCGAAAGCGACGAGCGTCGCGAGCGTTTCGTGGATCGCGTGGGCATCCAGCACGCGACCACCAAAGTCGCGCACGACTGATTCGCATTTCTGATCGTTCACTCGGGCGGGCCTGCGCGCCCGTCCCTCTGCCCCGCTCGCTGTGAACCCCCTCGAAGCCGTTCGCCTCGCGCTCGAAACGATCCGCACACAGAAGCTCAAGAGCGCCTTCACCCTCATGGGTGTGTGCATCGGCGTCATGTTCCTCATCGCCGTCGTGTCCATCGTCAATGGCATGGGGGTGTATCTCAAGGACGACGTCGTTGGCAAGCTGATCGCCATCAACAGCTTTGAGTTGCGTCATCGCCCCAACATCAACATGGGCGATACCGACGAGGCCACATGGCGCGAGTACCAGCGCCGCCAGCGCCTGCGCGACTACGAAGTGCCCGCCGTAGTTGACGTGCTGCCACCCGGTACGCGATACGCCGTCATGGCCGACGCGCCGCTCACGATGACCTCGCCGTTCGGCGGTGGACCGCGCAGCGTGCGTGTCACGGGTGTCGAGGGCGAGTTCTTCGCCATCAAGTCGCTCGAGGTGACGTCGGGACGCCTCATCGCGCCGCAGGAGTATGTGATGGGTACGCCGGTCGTCGTGATCGGTCCTGACGTCGTCAAGCGACTCTTTCCGAATCTGAATCCGCTCGACCGCGAAGTACGCATCAAGGGGTTGCCGTACACCGTGATCGGAGTGCTGGAATCACAGGGCAGCGCGTTCGGTATGTCGTTCGACAATGTGGCTTACGTGCCGCTGCAGGCTCCGGCGCGACGGGATTTCAATGCCGCGCCGTCAATGATCGACGCGGTGATCATCCAGTCGCCTTCCGAAGCCGAGCTGACGGAGGTGATGGAGCGTGTGCGACAGGTCATGCGCGTACAGCATCAGCTTCGGCCCGGACAGAACGACGACTTCGCGCTGCAGACCGCCGACAGTGCGCTCGAGTTCTGGAACAAGCTGCAGGGTTATCTCGTGCTTGCCGGCGTCGCTCTGCCTGCCTTTGGACTCGTCGTCGGCGCAATCGTGATCATGAACATCATGTTGGTCGCCGTCGCCGAACGCACCGCCGAGATCGGCCTGCGCAAGGCCCTCGGTGCCCGCCGTCGCGATGTGCTCGCGCAGTTTCTCGTCGAAGCCTCCACGCTCGGTGCCGTGGGCGCCATTTTCGGCGTCGCGCTGGGCGTCCTGATCGCCTTCATCATGCGCACCGCTACGCCGCTTCCTGCCGTTGTTGCGCCGTGGAGCGTGGTCGTGGGCGTACTCGTCGGCGCGGGCGTCGGCATCATCTCAGGGGTGTACCCCGCCAGCCGCGCGTCACGGCTCGATCCCATTGCCGCATTACGGCAGGAATAGCGCATGTTCTCCACTATCGCCGAAGGTATGCTCATCGCGCTGAGCTCCATCCGTGCCAATCGCGTGCGCTCGGCGCTCACCATCATGGGTGTCGCGATTGGCGTGTTCGTGGTTGTTCTCATCGCGGCGGCCGTACACGGCATCAACATGAGTGTCGCGAAGGAGTTCGAATCAGCGGGACCGACCACCTTCTTTGTGAGCCGCTATCCCATCTCGTTCGAAGCCTGCGACGGAAGCGGCGACACCTGCCGGTGGCGTTCCAATCCGCCCATTCGTGTCGCCGAGGTGGAAGCGCTGCGGCGTCTTCCCGAGGCGCAGGTGGTCGGCATGCGCATCGACTGGAGTGCTGACGTGACGTATCGCGGTACACGTCTCGCGTCCACATCCATCGAAGCGTTCTCGTCTGACTGGCCCGAGCTGAGTGCGCCCGAAGTCTGGCCGGGCCGAGCCTTCACCGAAGCTGAAGCGCAGAGCGGGGCGCGCGTGGCGCTGGTCAACACGGTGATGGCCGAGCGCCTGTTTCCCCAGATGGATCCGATCGACCGCGAGATTCAGGTCAAGGGCACACCCTTCCGTGTAATTGGCGTCTACAAGGACAACGCGTCGTTCCTGAGCGGCGGTGAGCAGGCCAAGCTCGTCATGCCGGTGCAGTCCGTGGTGCGTCATATCGGCGCCCGGATGAACAACCTGGGACTGGCCATAAAGCCGCGTGCCAATGTGGA
The DNA here is from genome assembly GCA_041747275.1 of Gemmatimonadaceae bacterium. Classification (GTDB taxonomy): domain Bacteria; phylum Gemmatimonadota; class Gemmatimonadetes; order Gemmatimonadales; family Gemmatimonadaceae; genus JAABRT01. The sequence continues at coordinate 3,175 of JBGTFN010000200.1, forward strand.
TCGCGATGTCATGGTGGATCAGGTCACCGCCACGCTGCGCGGATTGCGTGGCCTGCGACCGGCCGAGGAATCAACCTTTGCCATCATCACGCAGGACAAGCTGTTCGAGACGTACAACAGTATCTTCGGCGTATTCTTCCTGGTCATGATCGCGCTCTCTGCCGTCGGCCTGCTCGTGGGTGGCGTCGGCGTCGTGGCCATCATGATGATCTCGGTCACCGAGCGCACGCGTGAGATCGGCGTTCGCAAGGCGCTCGGCGCCACGCGCGCGACCATCCTGTGGCAGTTTCTCGTCGAAGCCATCACGCTGACCGGCATCGGCGTGGTGATCGGCCTTGTGGCGGGCTGGCTGGGCGCGATCGGCATCCGGTCGGCCACACCGATCGCCGCATCGGTTCCTCCCATGGCTGTTGTGGCCGCCCTTGCGGCCAGCGTGATAACAGGCGTGCTTTTTGGAATGCTGCCCGCCCTGCGCGCGTCCCGTCTCGATCCGGTGGTCGCGCTGCGCCACGAATAGCCCAACTGCGTGTCCTTCCTCGAAGCCGTTCGACTGGCGTTCAATCAGATTCGAGTCCAGAAGCTCAAGAGCGGCTTCACCCTGCTCGGCGTCACGATCGGCGTCATGTTCCTCATCGCGGTCGTTTCAATCGTCGAGGGAATGAGCAAGTATGTGGAGGAGGACTTCGCAGGACGCCTGATCGGCTCGAACACGTTCACGCTGCGTCGGTTCGGCAACTTCGGTCCCCAGGGCAGCGGCCGGGATGTACGCGATATGATGCGTCGCCCCCCGCTCCTGCCGCTCGACGCGGAGACGGTGCGCAACGCGCTGCCCGAGTTCATCAACGCGGCCATCGTCACCGAGCGCTTTCTCTACGCCACCAGTCCGTCCGCGCGTCCGCGTCAGGTACAGGCGGTGGCCACCGACGCCGCCTATTTCGACATCAAGTCGTTCGTCGTCGATCAGGGGCGCGCATTCGTTGACCAGGAAGTGCGAGCCGGTGCGCGAGTCGTCGTCATCGGCGTCGAAGTGGCCAATCATTTTTTCAATGGCCTCGATCCCATCGACCGTGAGCTGCGCATTGCAGGAACGCCCTATCGTGTGATCGGCGTGATCGAGGAGCAAGGCAGCGTCTTCGGCTTCTCGCTCGACCGTCTCGCGATTGCGCCGCGCACCACGCCGCTGCAGCGCGTGATGCAGCCGCGCGGTGATATCGGCAGCTTCGTTGTGCAGGCAGGCAGCACGACTGAACTCGCCGAGTACATGGAAGTCGCTCGTGAAGCGTTGCGTCCGCATCGCCGGCTCGGTCCCGCTGATCCCGACGACTTCACGCTGGCCACGCAGGATGCAGCACTCGCCTTCTTCGATGAACTCAAGGGCCGACTCGTGCTCTTTGGTACCGCGCTGCCGCTCATCAGCCTCGTGGTTGGCGCGATGGTCATCATGAATATCATGCTCGTGGCGGTGGCCGAACGCACACGCGAGATCGGCGTGCGCAAGGCGTTGGGTGCACGTCGCCGGGACATCATGGCGCAGTTCCTCGCCGAAGCGGCCACGCTCAGCATTGTCGGTGCCGCGATCGGCATTCTGCTCGGTCTGGCTCTCGCGCAGCTCATCGCGGCCGTCACCCCGCTTCCCGCTGCGGTGGCACCGTGGGCGATTGCGGTGGCGCTCATCATGGGTGGCGGCGTCGGTATTGCGGCCGGCGCGTATCCGGCCAGTCGCGCATCTCGTCTCGATCCCATCACCGCGCTGCGGCAGGAGTAGCTCGGGATGAACTTCACCACACGACTGCTCACTGCGCTCGAAGGCGTTGGCATTGCCTTCGAGTCCATTCGCGGCAACAAGGTGCGCGCTGCGCTTACCATCGGCGGCGTGGCGATCGGCGTGTTTGTCGTTGTCGCCATGGCGGCCACTGTCAACGGCATTCGGCAGTCGTTCCAGGCCGACCTCAACAACATCGGCGCGAACACGTTTCAAGTCTTCCGGCGTGGCATTGGTTTTCAGGCATGCGACGGCACCGACGATACCTGTCCAGACCGACGCAATCCGCCGCTGACCTTTCGTGAGTGGCAGACGCTTCGTCAGCTGCCGAGTGTGCAGACCGTTGTCGGGACCATTGGCAGCAGTGGCATCTTCGAGTATCGCGATCAGCGACTCACCGGCATCGGCTTCGACGCGCAGAGCCCTGACTGGCTCAGCATCTCGGCCGCCGATATCGAGCCCGGTCGCAACTTCACCGCCAACGAGCACGACGCGGGTCGTCCGCTCGTGCTCATCAACGACACGTTGCGCGCGCAGCTTTTTGCGCAGACAGACCCGATCGGCAAGCAGATCCGCATCAATGGACGTCCGTTCACCGTGGTCGGCATCTACGAGAGCAAGGCCGGCTTCCTGCGCTCGCTCGAGGGACGCGGTCCCGACACGCCGCGCGCGATTCTTCCGCTCAACTCGGCCATTCGCAACCTCGAACTGTTCCGGTCTGGATTGACGCTTGCGGTGCGCCCGCGCGAAGGCGTGGAGCAGAGCGTGGTGATGGACGACGTCGTCGCGTCATTGCGCTCCCAGCGCGGGCTCAAGCCGGCTACACGCAACAACTTCGAGCTGATTCCGCAGGAACGGCTCATGGAAACGTTCGACCAGCTCTTCGGTGCGATCTTCGCCGTTGGCCTCGCGCTTTCTGCTGTCGCGTTGCTGGTGGGGGGAGTCGGCGTGGTGGGCATCATGATGATCTCCGTTACCGAGCGCACACGTGAGATCGGCGTACGCAAGGCGCTCGGCGCGACGCGTGTGACCATTCTCTGGCAGTTCCTTGTGGAAGCCGCGACGCTCACGCTCGTTGGCGCAGCGCTTGGCCTGCTGGTGGGCGCCGGCCTCACATGGGCCATTCGGGCGCTATCGCCCCTGCCCGCCGAGTTGCCGCTGAGCGCTGTGTTTCTGGCACTTGGCGCGAGCGCGATCACCGGCGTCGCGTTCGGCATGCTGCCCGCGCTGCGTGCGTCCAAGCTCGATCCCGTGGAAGCGTTGCGACACGAGTAGTCGCGCATAGCGGGGCCCGGTCCACTCATCGCGTGCGCGCATTAATTTCCTCCCATGATGCGAACCAACGACGTGCTGCGATCCGCCTTCGGACAGCTGCGCGCCAACCTGCTCCGTTCCTTCTTCACGCTGCTCGGCATCATCGTCTCCGTCGGCTTTCTCGTGGCCGTCGTGGCGATCATCCAGGGCATGAACGCCTACGT
>JBGTFN010000201.1:0-2087 GCA_041747275.1 Gemmatimonadaceae bacterium
CGCGCTGGGAGCCGGTCAGCAGCGCGGGCGCGCGGTCTGCCCAGGAGAAACTGGCGCGCCTGTCGCGGCAGGACGGGCCAGCGATGGTGTCACTCGAACCGGGCGAGATTGCCTCGTTCATCGTGGAGGCCTTCGCCCGCCAGCTGCCGGAGTCCGCGCGAGGGGCGATGGTCGCGGTGGTGGACGATCGGGTCTACATCAAGGCGGAGATCCCGCTCGAGGACTTCGGCGGCGAGACCATTCTTGGCCCACTGGCCGGCGCCCTTGACCGCCGCGATACCATCGTCATCGGCGGCACGTTCGACCTGATCGAAGAGCGAAGCGCGCAGTTCCGCATTCGCGAGGTGATCATGGGACAGTTCAGCGTACCGCGTCCGCTCGTGCCTCGCCTGGTCTCAAAGACACGGCGCGGACCGGAGGCCGACTCCACCATTTCGGCAGACGGCTATCCCGTCACGCTGCCTCCCTACGTTGGCGACGTGCGCATTGCACGTGGTCGCATCACGGTGTACCGCACAGAGCAGGGTTCCTGATTCGATGACGACGCGTCGCGTATTGGTCGTGGACGACGAGCCCGGCATTCGCCAGGCCCTCGGACAATTGCTCGAGTATGAAGGTTATGAGGTACAGACCGCCGCCGATGGTCTCGCGGGTATAGCCGCGTACGAAAAGTTCGCGCCGCACCTGGTGTTTCTCGACGTCAAGATGGCCGGCATCGACGGACTCGAGGCACTCACCCGGCTGCGTGCGCACGATCCACACGCCGTGGTCGTCATGATCAGTGGTCATGCCACGATCCAGACGGCAGTGGAAGCGACGCAGCTCGGGGCGTACGACATCCTGGAGAAGCCACTCGACACCGATCGCGTGCTGCTACTGCTGCGCAACGCACTCACGCAAGCCGATCTCTCACAGGAAAACACGCGCCTTCGCGAAACGATCGAGTCGCGCTACGAGATCGTCGGCAAGTCGTACGTGATCCGCGCGCTGCTCGAACGCATCGACAAGGTGGCTGGTACACCGTCACGCGTTCTGATCACGGGTGAAAACGGCACCGGCAAGGAACTCGTCGCACGCGCAATGCACCGCGGCTCACCGCTCGCGCGCAAGCCGTTTGTGGAAGTCAACTGCGCTGCGATTCCGTCGGAGCTGATCGAAAGCGAACTGTTTGGACATATGAAAGGATCGTTCACTGGTGCCGTCGCCGACCGGCCCGGCAAGTTCGAGCAGGCGGATGGCGGCACGCTCTTTCTCGACGAGATCGGTGACATGGCGTTGTCCGCGCAGGCGAAGGTATTGCGCGTGCTGCAGGACGGCGTCGTCACGCGCATCGGCGGTAACAAGCCGGTGCAGGTCAACGTTCGCGTCATCGCGGCCACCAACAAGGACCTCGAACGCGACATCGCCGAGGGGCGTTTTCGTGAGGACCTGTACTACCGCCTGAATGTCGTGCCGATCGAAGTGCCGCCGCTGCGCGAACGGCGCGAGGACATCGAGCCGCTCGTGGTATACTTCCTCCAGCAGTTTGCGCAGCGAGAGGGCCTGCCTCGCCGCGGCATCAGTGACGAAGCGCTGACTCGACTGTCGGCGCTCGAATGGGCTGGCAACGTGCGCGAGTTGCGAAACACGGTGGAGCGGCTCGTGATTCTTGCCGCGGGACCGAACATCGCCGTGTCGGATGTTGACCGACTCGTGGCCAAGCGTCCGGTCGAGCCCGGTGGTTTGGGTTCGCTGGCCGATTGCCGCACATTCGAGGAATTCAAGGACGCCGCCGAACGGGCGTTCCTGCTCGCGAAGTTGCGGGCCTTCGACTGGAACGTATCGGAGACGGCGCGGGCGCTGGAGATGCCGCGCTCGAATCTCTACAAGAAAATCGAGCGTTATGCGTTGACACGCGAGTCGTCGCCGGCGTGATGCTCACGCACCTCGCACACAGGGCGAATCGGAACTGATGCTCTCTCATCCACGACCATGACGCAGCGCGACTGGGACAAGGAACTCGCCAAGATCGACAAGCAGTTGGCGTCGCTTCCCGATGAGGAGCTCGCGCCACCCGCACCGCAGGGTACGGGCATGCCGCGCGGTGT
>JBGTFN010000202.1:0-14591 GCA_041747275.1 Gemmatimonadaceae bacterium
AAATGCACCAGCCCACAGCAGGTACACGGCCGTCATGATCATTATCGGCAGCAGCAACCGTACGATCGATGCCAGCAGCGGTGTGTGAATGGGCGAAGCAGGGCGCGGCTTCGATCGCGAGGGTGTCGGTCCGTCGCGAAGGGAGAGGGCAATCATGCCGGCCACGAGCAGCACGGCAATTTCGAGCAGTGTGTCGTAGCTGCGAAACTGCAGCAAAACGGCCGTGACCGGGTGTTCGACTCCGCTATCAGGCAAGGACGCGTGCACCTGCTCCGCGAGATTCGCGACCGGCGCACGCCGATCGAAGATGGCGAGCGCCAGCGCCGCGGCGACGCCCGCGCTCAGCAGGAAGGCGATCACCTGTCGCGCAAACGTCATTCGTTCACCGCGCCATTCGCATCACGCGAACCACTACGCAGATGTCCGATCGCGTCGAGCAGCAGTGCGCCCGTCAGCCCCGCACCGATCGCTGCTTCTGCCAGCGCAACGTCGGGGGCCTGCAGCCGAATCCACGCGAGGGCCACCAGCAACCCGAACACCACGAAGAGCACCACGGAGCGAAAGAGGTCGCGCGAAAAGAGCGCGCCGAACGCCGCTACGAGCATGCCGACACCGAGCAGGATATCGAACAGGAGCGTCATCATCTTGCGCGCCTCACGGTTGCTCCGGCGCGGTCCATGGCGCGAGACCGCGGGCCACGGCTCGTCTCGCAATGAGATGTCCTGCGGTGGCACTCGCCGCGAGAACGAGCAGCCAGATGAATGCGAGTTTGACTCCACCCGCGACATTCAACGTCGACGGCAACAGTCCGAGCACAAGCAAGCCGAGTCCGAGATTGTCGGCCTTGGTGATCGCGTGCAGGCGCGTGAACACGTCGGGGAAACGCAGCATGCCGAGCGTGCCCACCACAAAAAATGCAAGGCCGCTCGCGATGAGGAGGCTCTGCACGACCTCAAGCCATGTCATCATTCGCTCCTGGTTCGTCTGCTGGCTGACCCACCCGATCCACAAACGCAGAGACCGTGACAATAGCCAGCAGTGCGAGCACCAGTGCGACATCGCGCAGTGGCGCGCTCCCGGTTCGCACGGCAAGTACAAGCAGTATGCCAACGCCGGTCGTGCCGAAGAGCTGTCCGGCGAGCATGCGATCTTCGGCCTCGGGACCGCGAAACACGCGCACCAGTCCCGTGAGAAGCGTGACGAGCAACAGAAGTGCTGCGATGTCGAGCACGAGAATAAATGCGTCGCTCATTACGACTGCGCTGTACGTGTTGCTGCAAACAGCGGGGCGATGTATCGCTCGGCCACCCGGACGTCTCCCTGAACGTCGGTGCGCGCGTCCAGCACATGCAAGGTCACGTGATTCTCATCGAGATCCACGCCGAGGGTGCCGGGCAACAGGCTCAGCGTGGCCACCAGGAAGACTCGAGCGCGTCCGGGCGGCAGCGCCGTGGGGAAGCGCATGATGGACGGCGAGAGCGGCATCGCCGGTGAAAGTGTTCGACGCGCCACATCGATACCGGCCAACAGTGATCGGCCGAGGAAGAACCATGCGAACGCCGGCAGCGCGGCCCAACGCAACGAATCCTGCGCGTCACGCGCATCCTGTGGCGTGGCGACGTGCAACGCGCTGAGCGACAGCGCGACGGCCACGACGCCAAAGCTCCATCCGTCGGGCGCACCATCGGACATCACCCACCACAGGCCGAGCAGCAACGGGGTCAGGCGCAACGCGCGTTGAATGATCGTCCTCCGGAGACGAGTGAAAATCAGGTCGCAAGTTAGCCCACGTGCGTCTCTGCGCGTACCTCGGACTGAAGGGAACATCGCGATGCCCAGCACGCGCCGGGCAGCCCTGCAGCCCAGCCTGCCACAACGCGATGAGGGACCTCGTCGAGCGCCCCGACCTTCGGCAGCCGATCAGTAGGTCGTCGTCTTTGCCACCTGCTCGACCTGTTCCAACACGCGCAGCAGGTTGCCGCTCCAGATCTTTTCAATCTGTGCTTCGGTGTAGCCGCGGCGCACAAGCTCCAGCGTCACGTTGAACGTTTCGCTGGCGCTGCGCCATCCTTCCACGCCGCCACCGCCATCGAAGTCCGAGCTGATGCCCGCATGATCGATGCCGATACGCTTGACGACATAATCGATATGGTCGGCAAAGTCAGCCACAGTCGCTGCGGGATCGGCGGGATAGCGACGCGCCGTGATGTCTTCCTGCTTCGCAAGGAACTCGTTCCGGCGCGCGTCGGGTAGCGCGGTAATCGCCTCTGACACCTCGCGATTGTTCGTGCCCGTTGTGCCGAACTCCTTGCGCAGGGCTTCGATCGCGGCCTGACGCTGCGCATTCTTCGCCGCATCACACTTCACATAGCTGTTGAACGCCACGAGCTGGACCACGCCGCCGTTCCTCTTCATCGCGTCGAGCTGCTCGTCGTCGAGGTTGCGGCTGTGATTGCAGATCGCGCGCACGCCCGAGTGCGAGGCAATAATCGGAGCGCGGGTGAGCTCCACCGTCTGCAGCATGCTCGCCTTGGACGGATGCGAGATGTCGATCATGATGCCAAGCCGGTTCATCTCGGCGATCACCTGACGACCGAGCGGGCTCAGACCATTGTGGAGCCAGACGTTGTCGCGCTCGCCGGTGTTCGAATCGGAGAGCTGGCTGTGACCGTTGTGCGCGAGCGACATGTAGCGTCCGCCCATCTCATAGAAGCGCTTCACGTGGGTGATGTCGGAACCGACCGGAAAGCCGTTCTCGATGCCGATGAAGATCACCTTGCGGCCACTCGCGTGGATCGCGCGCGCCTCGGCCGCAGTGCGCGCGAGGCCAACGCGCGTGGGTGCGAGTGTGTCCGTGAGCCGATGCACGGCCGCGAATTTCTCGAGCGCCGTTTCGCGTGCGCTCGCGAATCCTTCGGCATTCAGCTGCGGCGACTGTCCCACGTACACGATAAGGAACGCTGCGTCGAGTCCGCCTTCCTCCATCTTGGCGACGTCGACCTGCGTGCGCGGCAGCTTGCTCGCGTAGTTGGGTGCGCCGGTCTGAAAGTTGGCCGGACTGATATCCACGTGCGTGTCGAGCGTCATAACACGATCATGAATCGCGCGGGCGCGGGCCACCATCGCCGGTTCGTCTGACGGTTGCGGCTGCGCCTGCAGCATGCAGGGAAACGTCAGGCCGACATAGGAGAAGAGCGCAACCGCAACCAGATGTGACGTGACTGAACGCCGAGGCGCGTTCGCGCGGGAGGGGAAGAACGAGCGGGCGCTGGATCGAGGCGAGTGGGACATGGGACCGTTCGAAATGGGAAGCGGGGAGGTGCGACCTGCCAAGCAAACTACGTACCCGAATCCAGTCGCGTTGTGGCGGGCAGTGCCCGCATATTGAGAGAAATGACCCCCACTACGGAGTACACCCGCGCCATGCCCGCCCATCCGCGCCTTCGGTCTTTGTTTCCGGCCGCGCCATCCCGCCATTCGCGCCGAACGCACATGCTCACTGCCCGAGCAGCCGCGGTCGTACTCCTGGCCCTTATGTCGCTGCGCCCGGTCTTGCCGGCGCAGACACAGCCAGCCATGCAGGCTTCCACGCCCGCGCAGCCCGCGCCTGTCAAGTTCGCGCGGTACGCGCACATCGCGAACGATGGCCGCATCGCGTTCACCTACCAGGACGACATCTGGCTGGCCGACAGCGACGGCAGCAACGCGCGTCGCCTCACCGCGCACGTGGCGCGTGACTTCATGCCGCGCTTCTCGCCGGACGGACGGTGGATTGCGTTCACCAGCAATCGACTCGGCAACAACGACGTGTACGTGATGCCGGTGAGCGGCGGCGAACCCCGTCAACTCACATGGCACAGCGGCGACGACCAGGCGCTCTACTTCACGCCCGATGGTGCCGAGGTGGTCTTCACGTCAGCACGTGGCGTCGGCATGTGGGGCTCACCGCTGTACCGTGTTGCGCTCGACGGCAGCATTCCACGCGCGATGCCGATGGACGCCGGTCGCAGCGGCATGATCAGGCAGGACATGAGCATGGTCGCCTTCAACCGCTCCGTGCCCTCGTACTGGCGCAAAGGTTACCGCGGCAACAACAACGCCGATATCGCCGTGCAGAATCTGCAGACCGGTGCCATCACCGAGCTCACCGATACCGATCTCAAGCAATATCAGTCCCACGCGCACGACGTGCATCCCATGTGGGGCGCGGACGGCCGCATCTATTTCGCCTCTGAGCGCGACAGCATTTTCAACATCTGGCGTATCGCGCCGACAGGTGGTGCTCCGGAGCAGGTCACCAGACACAGCGACGACGGCGTGCAGTTTCCCGCCATCTCACCCGACGGATCGAAACTCATCTACGAGAACGGGTTCGAGCTGTGGACGCTGGACGTGCCCGCTGGCACGCCGCGCAAGCTCGCGATTCGCATGGCGTCCGACCCCAAGGAAAATGACATCGGCGTGATTGCGGCGAATGGCCGGTCCGATGGCTTCGCCGTCTCGCCGAGCGGTGACTATGCGGCCGTCGACGTGCATGGCGATATTGTCATCGTGCCGACCGATAGCGGTGTCGGGGAGATGACGCGCGTTACCGAGTCACCATGGCGTGAGCGCAGTCAGGTCTGGTCACCGGACGGCTCGCACATCGCGTTCATTTCTGATGAGACGGGGGAGGAAGAGATCTGGCTGTGGCAGCGTGATACGCGCGAGCGGCGCAAGCTCACCACACACGAGTCGATCAAGGCAGACATCACCTGGTCGGTGGACAGTCGCAAGCTCGCCTTCACTGCGGACAACCGTCTGTGGGAAGTCGACGTGGCGTCGGGATCGCCGCGTGCACTTGCACACAATCCTGCCGGTGGCTTCTCGATCGCACAGTACTCGCCAAGCGGCCGAGAGCTGCTGTATACGCGCCGAGACGATGACCAGAACGCCGAGGTGTATCTCTTCGACATCGCGAACCGTCGCGAGTACAACCTGTCGGACAATCCGTTCACCGACACCAACCCGGTGCTTGCACTCGACGGCACGCATGTGGTGTTCACATCGTCGCGAGACGAAGGCAGCACTCATCTGTTCATCGTATCGCTGGCCCGTCGAAGCGAAGATCCTGATGACCCGCTCGTGCGCGAACGCCTGCGCCGTGCCGCGGGTCGCAGCGAACGTGCGGACAGTGTGAGTGGTGCAACGAGCGCGGCCAGTGACAACGCGAACAGCGCGCGCAACGCCGCAAATGTTGCGTCGCAGGGCACACTCGCGGTGGATACGGTCGGAATCGGACGCCGAGCCATTCAGCTCACGCGCGGTACCGGTTCGGCGGGCAATGTATTTCTCTCACGTGACGGACGCAGCCTCCACTTCACCGTGAGCGGCGGCACCGGCGAAGAGGCCAATGGCCTGTTCAGCATCGGGCTGGATGGGCAGAATCGACGTCGCGTGGCTGCCGGCAGCTTCCCGGGACTCACTCCGACGGCCGACCGGCGCATGATCTTCTTTCGTCGCAGCGGCAGCAGCGCGGCAGATTCCGATGCACCCCCGACGACATCCGGCAGCGAACTGCACAAGCTCACGCTCGCCACGCCACAGCGCACCGAGCGCGTGGACTTTGATTTCACCGTGCGTGTGGACCGTCGAGCAGAGTGGCGTCAACTGCTCGCCGAGTCGTGGCGGGTGATGAAGTATCGCTTCTATGATGAGAAGATGCACGGTCGCGATTGGGATGCGATCTGGCGCACGTACGAGCCACTGCTCGCACATGTCGGGACCAACGAAGATGTGTACGACCTGGCGAACGAGATGATCGGTGAGCTGAATGCGTCGCATACTGGCGTCAGCGGTCCGCCGTCGCGTCGCATGCCGCGCATCACGCAGACACGCCTGCTCGGCATGGAACTGGAGCCTGACGCGGCCTCGAAGCGTTATCGCATCTCGCACATTCATCAGGGCGGTCCCGCCGATCGTGAGTGGCTTGGCCTTGCCGTCGGCGACTACGTGCTGGCCATCGACGGCGAAGAACTGTCTGCCGGTGACAACTACTGGAGGACGCTGGGCAATGCGCTCAACAGCTACGTGCCGGTGCGTGTGTCGAAGCAGGCCAACGGCAATGGTGCACGCACCGTGCGCATCGCCACCGTCACGTCGCTCAGCGACATCAAATACGAAGAGTGGGTGGCCGAACGCCGCGCGATCGTGGACAAGGAGACGAATGGCCAGATTGCGTACGTGCACATTCGCAGCATGAACCAGCCGTCGCTCGCCAAGTTCCGGAACGAGATCAACCAATTCAGCAACAAGGCGGGCATCATCGTCGATATCCGCTACAACGGCGGCGGTAATATCGACCAGGAGCTCATCGACATCCTCGAGCGGCAGCCCTACCAGTTCTGGAACAACCGCAGCGGCTCACGCGCGTGGGGACGCAGACCGCGTCAGGCCATTGCCGGCCCCAAGGTCATGCTCGTGAATCACCGCTCAGGATCCGACTCCGAAGTCACGCCCATGGCATTTCGCCAACTTGGACTGGGCCGCATTGTCGGCAACCCGACGGCGGCGGCGGTGATCGCCACCGGGAGCTACACGTTGATCAACGGTGGCAGCATCCGCACGCCGGGATCGTTGGTCGTCACGTATGACCCGTCGCAGCCCAACAACTACGGTGTGAATCTCGAGAACTATGGCGTGCCACCCGATGTGTGGGTGCGCAACTCGCCCATGGACGAACTCGCGAAGCGCGATCGCGAACTGCAGGAGGCGATCGCCGAGGCCATGCGCATGTTGCGTGCGGCGCGCGCGGCCAACGAGGAGAACTCTGGTGCACGATAGCCTTCGTCGCGCATGGGGAATCGCCGCGATTGTTGCAGCAACTCTGACCGCCGGTGCGTGCGCTGCGCGATCGACGACCGCCGCCCCTCCGGTCCTGACGCCTGCCGCAGCCGCCACAGCACTCGAGACATGCTGCGGCGACAGCGCGGTCGGCGTCGCGCTGCGCATTGCCGCCGACTATCGGGAACCTGCCATCACCACACGTCGCTTCACGCACGATCAGTTCTGGAACGCCGTGCTTCCGGTGGTGACGTACGCCGGCTTCAAGGTGGACGAGGTGGGTCGCTCCATGCACGGCCGACCGTTGCGCACCGTGACCATCGGACGCGGTCCCACCACGGTACTGCTCTGGTCGCAGATGCACGGCGACGAGTCCACCGCCACTATGGCACTGGCCGACATCTTTCGCTGGTTCGCCAATACCCGCGCTGAAGACCGCGACGATGCGCTGCGTGCACGCATCATGAATGGTGTGACGCTTGTGTTCCTGCCCATGCTCAATCCCGATGGCGCCGAGCAGTTCCAGCGCGAAAACGCGGTGGGTGTGGACATCAACCGTGACGCGCGCCGGCTTTCGACGCCCGAGGCGCAGACGCTCAAGGCAGTGCGTGATCGACTGAATCCGCAGTTCGGTTTCAACCTGCACGACCAGAACGCGCGCACTCGTGCGGGCCGCGACGGTGTGCAGGCTGCCATTGCGCTGCTCGCGCCGCCTTACAACGATGCGCGCGCCTACAACGCCGTCCGCGAACGCGCGCGACTCGTCGCATCAACGCTCGCCACGTCGTTCCTCACCGAGCTGCCGGGCCGCGTTGCCAAGTACGACGACGGCTTCAATCCGCGTGCCTTCGGTGACCTCATGCAGCAGTGGGGAACGAGCACGGTGCTCATCGAGAGCGGTGCGCTGCCCGCCGACCCCGAGAAGCAGCGACTTCGCGCGCTGCACGTAGCGGCGTTGCTGTCCGTGTTCGACGCGCTTGCCACAGGCGCATATGCCGGAGCAACACCGAGCGTGTACGACAGCCTGCCGTTCAACGCCGGTGGTGCGAGTGATGTGCTCATCACGGGTGGGCAACTTGTATTGCCGAACCTCACGCCCACACGCGTGGATATTGCGATCAACTACGACGATGCGGTGGCGCGCACGGGTCCGCGCGTGCGCGAGGTCGGGGATCTCGCTGGAGTGATTGCGATCGACACGGTTGACGCGAGCGGGTTGTTCATCCATCCCGAAGCGACGCTGCTCACGCGCACGCCGCAGGGAGCTATACTCGGAATTGGGGAGCGCGCCGTGCTGCATATTCGGCGCGGGCGGGACCCGGGCAGCGCGCTGGTGAACACCATCGGCTCCAGGCCGTAGCGCCCTGGCCGCGCGAACGAACCGCTCTCGACCCAGATACGCAGGGACGCAGAGTTCACCCAATCGGCTATCCGGCTGCGGTGCCACGGCCCATAACTGTTGACCGTAAACTGCCACCGTGAACCGCTCCGCACCGACATCGCGGCTCAACGGTTCACGGTGGCAGTGATCAGTTAACGGTACACGGTGTGCATCACGCAGCTCGCTGGCGCTAGGCCTGCAAGTCCTCCAGCGACCGGTCCTCCAGCAGCTCCACCGAGGTCGACACGGGTCGCTGAACCGAGCGTGCGCCCAGTCCCCGCAATCGCTCGTAGTTGCGGCGAAGCAGCGCCACCACCGCTGGCAGGTCGTGCTCGCTGCGGATCGGGAAGCTGACCCAGCCCGTATCAGGCAGGATGTGGTGCGCGTACGCACGCCCCGATGCCACGAGCGATCGTCGCTCCTTGATCGGGAAGAGCAGGTCCGCCATGCGGTCGCCGTGCAGGTGACCGATCTCGCGGTGATCCAGGCGAAACTCGATGCCGCCGAACCTGTGCGGCTGCACCGTGACACCGTCCCACGCTCCCACGATGTCAGCGATCCGCTGACTGAGGCTGTGCGTCATTGATTCCTCCATCGCTGCGGCGATCCTTGCAAACTCTTCATGAGCATGAGGCTGCAACGTCCGGTCGCGTCATCGCGACTTCCACATCATGCAGCGCCATTTTCCTGCGCGCCAGAGGCATTCGTCACACGCCATATCGCTTCAGTGACAATGCACACACCTCGTACGCGCGGCTCACGCGCTATCGTTTAGGCATGACTGCACCCACGCATCTCCCACACGTCGCCGTGCTCGGCGGCGGCATCATCGGTTCGTCCATCGCCTGGCGCCTCGCGCAACGCGGGTGCCGCGTTGACCTTGTCGACGCGTCAGCCGTCTCGCGTGCACATCGTTCGGCGACGTGGGCGTCGGCCGGCCTGCTGGCGCCCGGCGTGGAAGCCGAACCGACGGAAGATGCGCTTCACGCTCTGGGAGAACGCAGCCTCGGATTGTGGTCGGCGTTTGCGCAGGAGCTCGAGACAACGACCGACGTGCCACTCGACTTCCGTGACAACGGAGCGCTGGTGGTCGCTCTCACACGGGACGACGTGGTGCAACTGCAGCACGCACACACGTTTCATGAGCAACTCGGCACCTCGCAGCAATGGCTGTCGCGGGATCAGGTCGCCGACCGCGAGCCGAATCTCGCGGGCACAGCGCTGGCGGCGCGCTATCTGCCGAATGAGCGGCAGGTGAATCCGCGCGCCGTTCTGACGGCGCTGCAACTCGCGCTGTCTTCCGCTGGCGTGACCTCGCATCATCGCATCGTCAGCAGTATCTCACTCGATTCGGCGCGACCGCGCCTCGAGGGTCCTGACTGGCATCTCGACGCCGATCTGATCGTGGTCGCAGCGGGTGCGTGGTCACGAAACGTGAGTGGTATCCCGGACGCGTGGCGCCCGCGTGTGCATCCCGTCAAGGGACAGATGCTCTCCGTCGAGCTGCCTGATCAGGGTGCGCTGCTGCAGCATGCCGTGTTCACGCCGCGTGTATACCTGGTGCCTCGCGCGTCAGGTGCCTTGCTCATAGGAGCGACGGTGGAGGACCGCGGCTTCGATGACGACATCACCGCCGGCGGACTGTTGCACCTGCTCGAAGGCGCCTGGCGCGCGCTTCCTGCCATCGAGAGCGCGCGCGTCGTGGAGACGTGGTGCGGCTTTCGTCCCGGCTCACGTGACGATGCGCCCCTGCTCGGCTTTCGCGACGAGCGGCTCATTTACGCCACCGGACACTACCGGAATGGTATCTTGCTTGCTCCGGCTACCGCCGACGCCATCGCCGAGTGTGTCGTGACTGGTCGCGCGCCGGAGTGGATTCAAGCCTTCGCACCACATCGTTTCGATGACGCTCATGTCTGATTCCATTGGCGAGACGCTCACCGTGTCAGTAAACGGTGCTTCACATGCGCTGCCTTCGCCATCACTTGACGCGGCCCTTGCGTCCATCGGCGTACCCGGCGACACGCCGCACATCGCCATCGCCGTGAATGATACTGTCGTGCCACGTGCGCGATGGCAGGGAGTAACACTGCAACCCGACGATCGAGTGGAGATCATCACGGCGGTGGCGGGTGGCTGAGACTACGCATGATTCGGCACGCGATCAGGCGCAGGATCCGGTGTCCGATGCCTCGCACGATCCGTCACGTGACTCTCTGCAGGACCCGTTCGTGCTGGGCGGCGAGACCTTTCGATCGCGCCTGCTGCTCGGCACTTCCGGTTACCCCAATCGCGACACGCTGCTGTCGGCGCTTGCGGCCGGACAAACGCAGCTCGTGACCGTCGCCGTGCGGCGCATTGCGCTGGCGCAGAGTGGCGAGTCGCTGCCCGCACTGCTCGGCGATCGCTATCGGCTGCTGCCCAACACCGCCGGCTGCTTCACGGTGCGCGATGTGGTGCTCACGGCGCAGCTTGCTCGCGAGGCGCTTGGCACCTCGTGGCTCAAGCTCGAACTCATTGGCGATCGCGAAACGCTGTACCCGGATGTCGTGCAACTCGTGAGCGCTGCCGAACAACTCGTGCGCGACGGATTCATCGTGCTGCCCTACTGTACCGACGATCCGGTGGTCTGTCGTCGCCTTGCTGACGTCGGTTGCGCTGCGGTCATGCCGCTCGCATCGATGATCGGATCAGGGCGCGGCGTGCTCAACCCGTCCGCGCTCGAGCAGCTGTGCGCGCGCAGCCCCGTTCCCGTGATCGTTGACGCCGGCATCGGCACCGCGTCGCATGCAGCGCTCGCCATGGAACTCGGTGCGAGTGCCGTGCTCGCAAACACCGCCGTCGCGAAGGCCGACCATCCTGTGCTCATGGCCGCAGCGCTTCGCGATGCCGTGCGCGCCGGACGATCGGCGCGGCTTGCAGGGCGCATTCCTGAGCGGCTCTTCGCCGATCCATCCAGCCCGGAGATCGGTCTCATTGGAAGCTGAAGCACGAGTCGCACAGGCGCTGCCGTCAACACTGCTTCTCATCACTGATCGTCACCGCGCTGCGCTCTCGCTGACCGAAGCGGTACAGGAGGCCGTACAGGCTGGCGTTCGCTGGGTTCGCGTGCGCGAGCCCGACCTGGATCCGTTCGGGTACATGTCGCTGTGTCACGCGCTGATCGATACCGTCGCCGATGATCGCGTGACATGGAGCGTTCGCCCGTCGGCATATCTGCTCATGCGCAGCAGCTATCCCGAGATGAGGATCGGCGTGCATCTTGGGTCGACCGACGCGTCGTGGAGGGCGCCGGAGGACTCGATGCTCGTGGGTCGCTCCGTGCATTCAGGCGATGCGGAGAACACCGGCGAGACAGTCGCTTACCGCCTCTTCGCTCCCGTGTTCGAGACCGAGAGTAAACCCGGTGTGAAACCGGCCGGTCTGTCCGCACTCGCGCAGGCCGTGCAGCTCGCGGCCACGCCCGTCGTCGCGCTGGGCGGGATCAGTCCGCGCAACGTTCAGGATTGCATCGGCGCCGGGACTGCTGCGGTGGCTGTCTGCGGCGGGGTGCTCAGCGCACCGTCTGTGCAGGGAGCGGTGCGCTCATACCTCCAGACACTCAGCGAGTCCGGCGTCCGATAACCGCCTTCAACTCGAAGGCGCGGAGGCACTGAGAAGAGCAACCGATTGGGATGGAACGACGTATCTATACACCTCGCACCGTACCACCCCATCAGTTGCAGTCCTCCGCGACCTCCCGCACCTCCGCGAGCTCTGCGTCTACCGCCGTTGCAGTTACACGGGAAACAGCATCTCCCGGTACCGCGGCAACGGCCAATACGAATCTCCAACCGTCAGCTCGAGCGTATCGGATGCAACTCGCACGGCATCCATCGCCTCACGCCCCGCCGTGGAGATGAGCTCGCCCTGCTTGACGATGTCCTCATGCAGCGCGTCGGACTTCGCGAGCACCTTCCCCAACTCCGTGCGCGCCTTCTGCAGCGCTGTCACCTGATTGCTGACCGTGTTCGCCGCATTGATGAGCGGCTGCAGATTGATGCCCGATGACGCACCACGACCCGCGTCACCCGCCAGGTCGCCGAGGTATGTGTAGCACGCCGGCAGGATCTGTGTGTCCACCATCTGCTGCAACGTGTGCATTTCGATCAGCAGATCCTTGTTGTAACGCTCGAGACGGATGTGATAGCGGCTGTCCAGCTCCGCTTCCGTGAGCACGCCCGTCTGCTCGAACAGCTTTCGCGACGACTTGCTCACCATCTCGGTCAGCGCTTCCGGCGTGCGACGCAGGTTGGGAAGGCCACGCTTCTTCGCCTCCACCACCCATTCGTCGGAATAGTTGTTGCCTTCGAAGCGGACTGCGGCGGTGCTCTTGAATGCCTCCTTCACCACGACCAGCACGGCATCGCCGGTGGTCTTGGCCGTCTTGAGTTCCTTCGTGAGTGCGGTGGTGATTTCTTCCAGCGCCTCGGCGACGGCCGTCTGCAGCAGCATCACCGGAAATGCGATGCTCTGCGAGCCGCCAACCGCGCGGAACTCGAACTTCGCGCCCGTGAACGCAAACGGCGACGTGCGATTGCGATCTGTGTTGTCCTGCACAACTTCCGGCAGCTTGTCCACGCCGAGCTTGAGCATTGACTGTTCCGCGGAGCCCTTGCCAGCCTTGCCCGCGGCGATGTCTTCCACCACCTGCGTGAGCATGCGTCCCAGAAAGACGGAGATGATCGCCGGCGGCGCTTCGTTCGCGCCAAGGCGATGTTCGTTGCCGCTCGTGGCAATGCCCGCTCGCAACAGCGCGCCGTGCTTGTGCACTCCCTTGAGCACCGCCGCGAGGAACAGCAGGAAGCGAAGGTTCGCGTGCGGGGTCTTGCCCGGCTTGAGCAGGTTCTCGCCGTCGAGCTCATTCTGCGACGTGATGGCCAGTGACCAGTTGCAGTGCTTGCCCGAGCCGTTGATGCCGGCGAACGGCTTTTCGTGCACGATCGCCTGCAGGCCATGCCGCATCGCAACCTTCTTGAGCACTTCCATCACAAGCTGGTTGTGGTCGACGGCCACATCAGTCTCTTCGTACAACGGTGCCATTTCGAACTGGCACGGCGCGACTTCATTGTGGCGCGTCATGATCGGCACGCCGAGCTTGTAAAGTTCGGTTTCCACTTCGCTGATGCACGCCTGCACGCGCTCCGGGATGCCGCCGAAGTAGTGATCCTCGAGCTGCTGGCCGCGCGGCGGTTCAGCGCCCACGAGCGTGCGTCGCGCCATCACCAGGTCGGGACGCAACGCAAAGTGGCCGCGGTCGATCATGAAGAACTCCTGCTCCGGCCCGAGCGTGGTGATCACGCGCTGCACGCCAGTGTCGCCGATCAGCTCGAGCAACTTCATGGCCTTCGTCGAGATGACATCCGAGCTGCGCAGCAGCGGGGTCATTTCGTCGAGCGCTTCGCCGTTGTACCCGATGAACACCGACGGAACGCACAGCGTGCGTGTGCCGCCCTCTTCGTCGATGAACACGGGGCTGGCCGGATTCCACGCGGTGTAGCCGCGCGCTTCCCACGTGGCGCGCAAACCGCCCGACGGGAAGCTCGAAGCGTCAGGCTCGGACTGAATCAGCTGCTCGCCGGAGA
This sequence comes from Gemmatimonadaceae bacterium, assembly GCA_041747275.1. Classification (GTDB taxonomy): domain Bacteria; phylum Gemmatimonadota; class Gemmatimonadetes; order Gemmatimonadales; family Gemmatimonadaceae; genus JAABRT01. The sequence continues at coordinate 13,828 of JBGTFN010000202.1, forward strand.
ACTGCTCGATCGGCAATCCGTTTTCGTCGAATCCGAGGAACGCGTCGTGCTTCTCGGCGGTGAGTCCCGTCTGCGGCTGGAACCAGTGCGTAAAGTGCGTGACACCACGCGAGATGGCCCACTCCTTGATCGCCTGCGCCACGATAGGCGCGATTTCGCTGTCGAGCTTGCGGCCGAGGCGGACAGAGTCGGCGAGCGAGGCGTAGACGTGGGCAGGCAGTTTGGTGCGCATCTGGCGCAGACCGAACGTGCTGTCGCCGAAGAAGGCGGACGTCGGCAGGGTGACGCCGTTTTCGTCGACCGGGCGGGGCGTGATGCGAACACCGCGATGCGTGATTTCACGCAGAATTGCGAAGCGTGGATTAATGGAGTCGATGGCCATGGGCGGAGACGCAGCGTTGGAAGGCGTGGACAGTCCGGTTCGCCGCGAAAACTGCAGGCGATGCAGGAAAGTAGTGGCGCCCGATGCCTTTCCAAAGGTCCAGGGTGACGAAATCGACAAGATAGTTGCAGAATGTGCACAGATTCTTGAGAGATGATGCAAAACACTGCCTGATAGCGAACAGATGCCGTATAGGCTAACCGCCGAAGCGGGTTACTGCCTCAAGGTTGTGGGGGGCCGGCGAGGAGAGCGTTGGAGGCACGCTCGATCGCGCGATCGGTGCCGCCCAAGAGCACGGCGATCACGTTCGCGTTGTGCAGAAGCGTGGGTCGATCGGGCCAGCGCACCGTCGTGTCGCCCCTCGGCGCCGCGCGCGCGGAGT
>JBGTFN010000203.1:0-14329 GCA_041747275.1 Gemmatimonadaceae bacterium
CGCTCGGCGCGGAACTCGGCGCGGCCTATCACGTGGGTGACCTGACGACGTTCGACGCGGTTGACGCGGCATTCGCTGCGGCCACGCAATCACTTGGCGCGCTGCACGGGGTCGCCAACCTCGTTGGATCGATCGTGCTCAAGCCCGCGCATCTCACGCGCGAAGACGAGTATCACGCGACGATCGCACAGAATCTTACCAGCAGCTTTGCGACCGTGCGCGCAGCAGCGCGAACCATGAGCAGTGGCGGCAGTGTCGTGCTCGTCGCCACGGCAGCGGCTCGACATGGACTCGCCAATCATGAGGCAATTGCCGCTGCCAAGGGCGGCGTGATCGCACTCGCGCGAAGTGCTGCGGCCACCTATGCGGGCAAGGGGCTTCGCGTGAATGTCGTGGCGCCCGGTCTTGTGCGCACACCGATGGCCGCACGCATCACATCCAACAGCGCTGCGGAGGCTGCGTCAGCCGCGATGCACGCACTCGGGCGCATCGGCGAGCCCGATGATGTTGCGCCTGCCATCAGCTGGCTGCTTGGCGCAGACGCATCATGGGTGACGGGACAGGAAATCGGCGTGGACGGTGGGCTCGCGACGGTACGCTCGCGCTGAGCGCGTTGGCGGCGTTCACACGTCTGCGCGCACGGCGCCGCCGTCATGCAGCGCATTCGCTCTACACCGGCTTGAGGCGCGCCAGTCGCTGACGCACGAGTTGCACCTGCGGCTGCAGTTCATCGTCTGCGCGATCGTACACATCCAGAAAGCGCACGTAGTAACCAACTGCCTGCTCCTTCTGCCCGCGCTGCTCGTGCAACTCGCCAAGTCGCTTGAGCGCAGGTGCAAGCAGGAACGCGTCTTCTTCGAGACGTGACCAGCGCAGTTGTTGCACGAAGGCACCGTAGCGCACAATCGCCGAGTCGGGCGCGCCGGCCAGATCATAAATGCGCCCCTGCTCACCCGACAGACACTCGGGACACTTGCTGTAGGTAGGCAGGTTCTGAATGGTGGTGACGGCGTGTTCGAAGTTCTTTGCCTGCAGTGCGATTTCGGCTTCGGTGAAGGCCAGCGGTACCGTGTCTCGCACACCTACAGCGCCGGCACGACGTCGGTACTCGGCGAGCAATCCGCGAGCACGACCGACACGTCCGCTCAGCGCGTAACCGCGAGCGAGCATCAGGAGGGGAGTGAGCGTCATGTGCGAATCGCTGCCGTTTGTCGCCAGCGAGCCCGAGACCAGGTCGAGCTCGCGAGCGGCGCCCGTCTGGTCACCGGTGAACCACACGCGTGCAATTGCCCGACGCGTCTGCACGGCCAGCGCGGTTTGCGGCTCCACGTCGGGATCGGCGCGCAGGTAGGCCAACACGGTGGAATCGGCTTCGGCCAACCGGCCGCGCAGCAGCATCAACGCAGAGAGCGCGCCATCAGCCATGCGCCGCACGCCGATGTCGTCAGCGCCGAGCCGCCGAAGCTGCATCAACGCCGCCTCGGCACCATCGAGGTCACCGGAAGAATACGAGACGCCCGCTGCTGCAGTGTGCGCCAGCGGATGCGTAGGAAAACGACGAAGGAACTGCACGGCGCTGGCACGCGCCGCGTCGAGCTTTCGCAATGCGAGCTGCGCGTCCACGAGATTGGAGTACTGCAGCGCAGTCGGTGTGCCCTGCACCGCGCGCAACAACAGAGTTTCCGCTCGCGCGGGTTCGGCGCGATCCATGTAGGAGATCGCCAGATTGTTGAGCGCGCGTGTATCTCCCGAATCGATCGCGAGCACACTCTCGTAGGCCAGCACGGCTCGACGCAAATCGCGCTGCTCGCCAGCGCCGGAATAGTAGCTGCCTTCGAGCAGGAATCGTTCAATAGGGGTCAGCCGGTCACGGTGACGCATGGCCTGTTCCAACAACTGCTGCGCGCGTTCGGGCTGCTGTCCACGATTGTTGAGCGCAACCGACAGCTTGCGCATGGCCATCGCGAACGTCGTGTCGAGTTGAATGGCGTCTTCGAGCAGTCGGTATCCGCGCGGGTAGTCGCCGCGCACTTCGATGGCATCGACAGCAGACGTGTAGCGACGCAGCGCGTCGAGCGATGCCGTGGTCACACGCGCCAATGCGGGCGCCGCGCGCAGGTCGCGTAGCGATTCGCCGAGTTCCTCGCGCAATCCCTTCGAGAGTCTGTCGATGGCAGCGATGACAGCGCCCGAATCTGCAGCAGTCTCGCGCACGGCCGCGAGCACGTACGCACTATCGGTGCTCATCAGTCGCGCAGTGAGCTGGAAGCCGCTGCCCACCGACACCACCTCGCCCACGATGTACGCCGGAATGCCCTCCCGCGCAGCCACCTCCCGCGCGAGCAGTGAGTCCACGGCCGCGCCGGGCTCGCGTTGCATGCGCTCCAGTGCGTCGCGCACAGCCACGGGCTGCACCACCCGGACAAGCGGCGACTGCGTGAGGTCAGTGCGCAGTGCGTCCGTTATGACGGCGCCCAGCCCACTTCCGTCATCAGCGAAGTTTGCCACCAGCAGCGCGTCGCGCTCACGCAACGTCTTCCCGTCCACCAGTCCGCGTGAAAAACCGTTCAGCACGAATGCAGTCAGTGCCACCAGCCCGGCAAGCACCATGCCCGCCTGCACCACGACACGCGGCCGACTGCGAAGCAATCCGGAGCGCGCCCGTGCGGGTGTCTTGCGCGCCACTCGCGCACCGCTAATCGGTGTGCTGAGCATGAGATCAGCCTGTACATCCTCCAGCGCGCGCGACAGCTCCGCCGCAGAGTCGAATCTGTCCGCAGGCAGTTTCGCGAGGCAGCGCTCAACCACGTCGTACATCGAGTCGGGCACGTTACCGTGCCGCTCCAGTGGCTCCGGCGACTTTGATACCTGAGCCGCGAGCACACCCGCGGGCGAAAGCCCCGCAAACAACGGCTCACCGCGCAGCATTTCGTACGCCACCGCACCCACGGCGTAGATGTCCATGCGATGATCCGCGGCCGGATCGGCGGCCGCTTGCTCCGGCGCCATGTACGAGGGTGTGCCAAGCGCGATACCGGCGGACGTCAGCGTGGCACCGCCCACGTGGGGAACGGGCAAGTCCGCATCGCGCGCACTCGTGATGGCCTTCGCCACACCAAAGTCGACCACGAGCGCGTGCGCTTCGTTGACGAGCATGATGTTGTCCGGCTTGATGTCCCGGTGCACCACGCCGCGCCCGTGCGCGTAGGAGAGCGCCTGCGCCACATCGTGCAGGATGCGAACCTGATCCGCCACGGGAATGGGAACGCCTCGCTGATAGCGCGCGCGCAACGACTCGCCGTCCACCATGGGCATCGTGTAGTAGAGCGCACCACCTGCGTCTCCCGCTGCGAGCAATGGTACGATGTGCGGATGCTGCAACGACGCCGCCATCTGGATTTCGCGCCGGAACCGCTCCTGACTCACGCCCTGCGACAGCTCGGGCGGCAGCACCTTGACCGCTACCGGACGGCCGAGCGCGACTTCGGTGGCCAGGAATACACGACTCATTCCGCCCCCGCCGAGCTCTCGCTCGATGCGGTAGGCGGAACCAAGGTCGATCGGCGTTCGATTCGCGTACGATGGCATCGCAGTCCCTACGTAGCGGGGACGGCCGAGTTCCGCTCAGAAGGTGCGAGCTCGATCTGCATCAGGATTCGACACGCGAGAGGTCCGATTCGTTGCGCGACGACAGCATGTCTTCGCCCGGTTGTTACAAGCGACCAAGCTGGCCGAATCGCACGCCGCCCGCATGAGTCATGCGTACCACCCATTCGCTTCCCGACATCGCATGCTCGCCGACAGTCCCTTTCTCACGTCGACTGACCCACTTTCGCTACCTGCTCGACTGACCGCCCGGCGATCCCACGGACAGTTCGTCACGAAGCTTTCCGTAACTTTCCCAGCGCGCGCGACTGACGATGCCCGCGTCGACGGCCTCGCGCACCGAGCAGCCGGGTTCGACCAGGTGCGTGCAGTCCGCAAATCGACAGTTGTCGAGATACGGCCGTAGTTCGGGAAAGCACGCCGCGACATCGCGTGTGGAGATTCCCCACAACCCGACTTCGCGCAAACCCGGCGTGTCGGCCACGAAACCTCCGCCCGGCAGCGGATGCAGCCACGCGCCCACCGTGGTGTGGCGTCCCTTGTTCACACTCTCGCTGATCGCGCCCACGCGCAACGAGAGGCCGGGAAAGAGTGCGTTCATGAGCGATGATTTTCCCACGCCCGACGGCCCTGACAGCGCCGACACCTTGCCCAGCACGACATCACGCAGCTCCGGCAACCCGTTGCCAGTCACCACGCTGGTGTAGTGCACGGGATAGCCCGCCCGCTCGTAGTCTCCGAACATCGCGCGCGCCTCCCGCTCGGCCGCGAGATCACACTTGTTGACCACAATGCGCGCCGCGAGATCATTGGCTTCGGCGATTACCAGAAAACGATCGAGCATGCGCGGATGCGGATCGGGATTGGCCGCCGCGAAGACCACGAGCACCTGATCGAGGTTGGCCACCACCACACGCTCTCCGATCGCGCGTCCTGGCGCGCGACGAGCCAGTTGCGAGCGGCGCGGATGAATGGCGCTGATTGACCACGACGTACCGTTCGCATCGGTTTCCGATTCAACGTCCACGTTGTCGCCAACGGCAAGCTTGAGTGGACGCGCCGGCGCACGCGACGCGTTCCCCAGACTTTGCCGCTGGTTCGTGTTCTGCTCTTCGTCCTTCTTGAGGCGGCCGCGCAGCGACGCGTCCACGCTGTCGCCATTGGCGAGCAGCAGTCGCCACACACCACCGGTCCCCGAAAGCACGGTCCCGGTCGTTACCATGCACGCTCCGGGCGTGGCGTGCCGTCGCGCTCGTTGTCGCCTGTGCTGTTGCTCGCACGGTCGTTGCGCGCGCGAATGAGACCGTCGAGTGTCGCCTTGACGACCACTAGCGACATCCGCCCCGCCGCGCGACGCACGGCTTCCTCGCTGTTGCCTCGCACGAGGAAGCCGGTCTCGAGGTGCCCGACCGCCTCCGGCTCACCACGTCCCCACTGCACGAAGAACAGGTACGCGCCCCACGGCAGGTCGTCGTCACCCGTGCTGTCGGTGAGGATATCGGCGGAATACGACGCGCCATCGAGTCCTTCAAATGCTGCTGGACGCGCGTGCACGGCCATGTAACCGCCGAGCGTGCGCTCATCGCCCGCGTCGTGATCGGCGGGCAGGTGCTGTCCGGCGTGCGTGCTCAGTGTATCACTCAATGCGCGCCATTCAGACGCGCCTTGTCAGGCGACCGACGTGAACCGCGCATCGCTTCGCGCAGGATGCTGCCCGTCATGAACGCGATGTTCGCCGGTCGTTCCGCGAGTCGGCGCATGAGATATGGGTACCACTGTGTGCCAAACGGGATGTAGACGCGCACGCGCCACCCGTCGGCGACGAGCGCTTCCTGCAAGTCGCGGCGCACCCCGTACAGCATCTGGAACTCGAAGCGCTCGGGTTTGATCCCCTCGGCTCGCGCAAAACGCTTGGCTTCCTCGATGATGACCTCGTCGTGCGTGGCAAGGCCCGGACAGTAGCCGCGCGACATGAGGCGTTGCATGCCCTGCACGTACGTGCGATCCACGTCGGCCTTGTCGGGGAACGCAATGTCGTCCGGCTCCTTGTACGCGCCCTTGCACAAGCGTACGCGCGCACCGAGCCCAATGGCACGCTCGATATCGTCAAGCGTTCGACGCAATGCGGTCTGCAGCACGATGCCGACGCGGCGCGGATAGCGGCTGTACAACTCACGTTCGAAGAGGTCGAGCGTGCGCTGCGTGTATTCGCTCGATTCCATATCGAGTCGAACGAAAGAGTCGTACTGCTCGGCGCGCGCAATGATGGCGGTCACAACATCGGCTGCGAGTTCGTCGCTGATGTCCTGCCCCAGCGCCGTGAGCTTGACCGAGACATTGCAGTTGAGCTTCTGCCTGTGGATCTCGTCGAGCAGTTCGAGATACTGGCGGCCCGTCTCCCGGGCCTCCGCCTCATTCGTCACGCTTTCGCCGAGCAGATCGAGCGTGGCCGTGATGCCATGCCGATTGAGATCCGCGGCGGCTTCACACGCCGACGCGATGGTTTCACCTGCCACGAATCGCGACGCCATGCGACGCGCAAAGCCATTTCCACGAATGAAATCGAAAATGCGCTGCTGGCGCGACAGGTACAGCAGGGAGTTGCGAATCATGAAGCGAATCAACGGGACCGAGGGCTGCTCACGCTCCCCCGCAAAGGAATGTCCCCGTGGCGGGGACATCCCCCAAATATAGCGGTCGCTTGGCCGGCAACGGGCAACGACGATTCCCAGGATCGATCGACGTGAGCCACGCGGCCCACCACCCGCAACCGTCAGGGCTGCGCCGTGGGCAGCCTCCAGACCGGCGCAATCCGACCGACGGCCAGGCCGGCGTCAAGCATGTTCCATGTCACCAACCCATCGTCGCTTTCGGGCTCGAGCAGGAGCATGGCGAGACGGTCCTTGTCCGTGCCGGTCCGAATGAGCCAGCTGCCAGCCGGCACGGTCCGCGTCTCGCGATTCCAGCGACCAGAGAGCGTGACTTCGTTGTGCCCCTGAAACGGCCGCGGCGCACGCGCAATGCTGTCTACCATGAACACCTCCACGTCGGTGCGGAACGCGTTGTTTACACGTTCCACCGTCACGCCGTGCGCACGCAGACGCGGCAGTGCGGAGTCGGCGGCAGCGCCTTCGAGAATCCAGCCACCGGCGGGCGGGGTGCGCTCGAGCGCCGCCTCGAACCGGTCAATCACGGGCATGCGAACGGACGCAAACCGGCCGGTGCGACGAATGCCGAGCGGCATCCCTGGCTCGTCCTGCATGGTGCTGTCGGGCAGTCGCTCGAGTACTTCCACGAGCACGGGCAGCGTATCGGGCGTGGTCAGGAACCGCGAACGCACCGCGATCGACGGGAGCGCGCGTCCTGGGCCAAAGGTGGACGCGGCGCGACCGGTCGCAACGCGCGACTTGATCTCGGCCGGACGTTCAGCGACGTAGGAGAGCACTTCCTGCACGAACGCACGCGTGGACGCGACACGCACGTTGAACGGATCGTGCGAGAACGCTTCGCTCAACACCGACATCGCGCCATGCAGCCCGTAGTAGTTGGTGCCGAAGCGCGGCTTGTGTTCATACGTGACGAACGCTGCCTTCATTGTGTCGGTGAGCGATTGGCGTCCACGTTCACCGGTGAAGTTGCCGTAGGGATAAATGCGAAAGTTGTGACGCTGCTGCATGCGCTCACGGATTGTCACGAGCATCGTGTCGCTCACATATGGCGCCAGCGGCGCCGCCGGATGCAGCGACGGCGAGTACGTGAGGTGATAGCCGTGGTAGCTGCCGTTGGTGGTGTGCAGGTCCATGAACAGATCCGGTTGCCATGCCGCGATGGCGGCAAGCGTGCCGCGCGTCTCCGGCGCCTCGGCCTTGATGTAGTCTCGATTGAGGTCGAGTCCCTGCGCGTTCGGACGCTGACCGATCATCGCGGGACCGTTCTGCGAGCCGCGGTTGCGCTCCTGATCACCGAACGCCTCGTTTCCATCCGCGTTGTAGATCGGCACGACCAGCAACACGATGGAGTCGAGCACCGTGGGGCCCGTCGCGAACGAGAGGTCGCGCAACAATGCCTGCACCGCTTCCTTGCCCTCGACTTCACCGGCATGAATGTTCGCCTGCACATACACGATCGGCCGACCGAGCGCGCGTGCCTCAGCGGGTGTGCGCACGGTTGGCCTGGACGCGATCACCAACGGCAACACGCGTCCTTCGTTGGTGCGCGCAAGTTCCGTGACGGTGATCGGCGCGCGCATGGCGACGAGCGAATCAAGGAACGCGATGACATCGGTGTAGCGCGACGTCTCCGTGTAGTTGCTGCGCTCGGCGCGTGTGGCAGGCCTCGGTGGGGCTCCCTGCGCGGGCATGTCTGCCACCGGCAACGCGAGAGCGCCGATCAACGACGCGGCCAATGCGACACGAATACTAAAAGAGCTCATTCGGGAAGGGGCTGGGGAGTGTCGGACAGAAGCTCGGCGGTCAGCTCGCGCAGTTGCTCCACGTGGCGCGCTTCGTGACGTGCGATCATGAGCAGCCATTCGTACATGGTCAGGATGCCCAGCCGAGGGTGCGGTGCAGAGACGGATCCGAGCGGCAGACCGTTGGCTTTGTAGATCGCTTCGAGAAGACGCGCGCGCGACGTCTCGAGCTGCAGCCTCGCGGTGTCGAAGTCGGCGTCCGCGTCGGGCGCGACGATGTCTGGTGCGGTGATGCGCCGAGAGCGCACGAGCATCGGAAAACGTGCGAACTCCGAAACAATGGTGTCCGCGTCACTCGTGGTATCCGTCGGTGCCTTCGCTTCGCGCAGCGCTCGGGCATGCACGCTGAACAGCTTGCCGGTTGAGGCTTCGACCTTGGCCAGATGCGCCAGAATCTCGGCCGCCGTCCACCGATCGGGCGCGCTGCGCGTGTGACGCAGTTCGAGGGGAACGCTACTCGCTGCAGCCAGCAGGCCACTGCGTTCATGGGTGAGTTCGATCACGATCGCGGCGAGTACCGGATGCAGCGACTGTTCATGCGTCGGAGATGAGGCCGTGTTGGTCACAGAGGCTTTCCTGTCGCGGGATAGAATCGTTCGCCACGCGCTGCCATGGCGGCGAGGCGTGGGGCGGGCATGAATCGTCCGGGGAACTGCGCGTCGAGCGCCTCGAGCCGACGCACGACCTCAGCGGCGCCGAGCGCGTCAATTGCACGAAATGGTCCGCCGCGAAACGGCGGAAAGCCGATGCCAAAGACGGCGCCGACGTCTCCATCGCGAGTGCTTCGCAGCACGCCGTCCTCGAGGCAGCGCACTGCTTCGTTGAGCATGGGTAGCACGGTGCGATCCTGAATAGCCGACGCGTCGAACGGACGGCGTGCACCGCTTGCGGGCGTCATCTCGTACACCGCCGGGTCTGCGCCATCGCGCTTGCCCTCGTCGTCGTACTTGTAGAAGCCACGTCCGCCCTTGCGCCCGGTGCGACCGCTTTCGATCACGCGCTGGAGCGTCGCTGACGGTTGCATGCGATCACCGAACGCATCGGCCATGATGCGACCGGACTTGCCGGCGATGTCGAGACCGACCTCATCAAGCAATGTGATCGGACCGACGGGAAATCCATAGGCGACGAGCGCAGCGTCGATGGTGTCCATCGCAACGCCTTCGTCGAGCAGCTTGCCGGCTTCGTTGATGTACGGCGCCAGAATGCGATTGACATAGAATCCCGGTCCGTCAGCCACGACGATCACCGTCTTGCCGATTCGCTTGCCGAACGCCACCACGATGGCCACCGTGCCGTCGCTCGTCTGCGGGGTGACGATGACTTCCAGCAACGGCATCTTGTGCACGGGACTGAAGAAGTGCATGCCGACCACGCGCTCCGGTCGCGACGACGCGTCGGCGATGCGCGCGATTGGAATGGTGCTCGTGTTGGACGCAAAGATCGCGTCGGGTGCAATCGACTCCACTTCGCGCAACACTTCATGCTTGACGTCGAGATCTTCGAAGACCGCCTCGATCACGAGTTGCGCGCGACGAAAGCCGGTGTAGTCGGTGCCACCACTCACGAGCGACAGCATGTCGTCGAACGCGAGCTTCGTGAGCCGCCGTTTGCGGCGGCGTTCGTCGAGCACCGTGCGTACGGCCTTGAGTCCGGTCCCTACCCGGTCAAGCGTCGCGTCCTTGAGGCGGACGATGACGTCGTGTTGCGCGGCGACCGAGGCAATGCCGGCGCCCATGAAACCTGCGCCGACGATGCCCACGCGATCGATGCGTGCAGCCGACGTCGCGACGCCATCAGTGACACCACTGTCCTTCTTGAGCGCCGTGGTCGCGAAGAACAGGAACGTGAGCTCGCGCGAGACGTCGCTCATTGCGAGCTCGCCAAAGGATCGCGCCTCGACCTCCAGCCCGCGAGCCATTCCGTGCGAGTAGCCTTCGCCGATCGCTTCGATGGCGGCAAGCGGTGCGGGATACGCGCCGCGTGTCTTCTTGAGCACCGTCTCGCGCGCCTTGCGAAACACGACCGCGCGCCCAAGCGGATTGTCCTCGAGCAGCAGGCCCGTCGCCCCTCCACTGCGCGGCTCACGCGTGCGCTTGCCGGTACCGAGTTCACGCGCGCGCCGCACGGCCACGCTACGAAGGATGGACGGATGCACGACATCATCCGCGAGGCCAAGCTTTCGCGCCTGACGCGGCTTGACGTTGCGGCTCGTGAGAATCAGATCGAGCGCCGCCTGCAATCCGATCAGTTGCGGCAAGCGCTGGGTGCCGCCGGCGCCCGGCAACAATCCGAGTTGCACCTCGGGCAGGCCGCACACGGTTTTCGCATGGTCACTCAGCACACGCCAATGACATGCGAGCGCGACTTCCAGTCCGCCACCAAGACACGCGCCGTGGATCGCAGCCACGACGGGCTTGTGCAGCGCCGCGAGCTTGTCGAGCATGCGTTGACCGCTGCGGGCCAACGCTTCGCCCTCGCTGGCAGAGGCGAGCGACACGAGCTCCTCGATATCCGCGCCGGCAATCCATACGTCGGCTTTGCCGCTGATCAACACGGCCCCGACAATGGCGCTGTCCGACTCGAGTCGCGCAAATATCGCCTCGAACTCCGGCGCGAGTCGCGAACTCAACACGTTCACTGGTTGACCAGGAGTATCGAAGGTGATGATGGCGATGCCATCGTCGACCGTCATCGTGAGCGAGGGCTGCGTAGCTCCGTTCATGCGCGCTCCACCACCATCGCGTGTCCCATCCCACCGGCGGCGCACACGGTCATCAGTCCGAACTGTCCGTCGCGACGCGCGAGCTCGTTGAGCAGCGTCGTCAGAATGCGCGCGCCCGTTGCACCAAACGGGTGGCCAATCGCCAGTGATCCGCCCATGACGTTCAACCGCGCCGGATCCACTTCACCCACCGGCTCGCTCAATCCCGCACGCTCGGCCCAGTATGGCGACGCCAATCCCTGAAGATTGCTGAGCACCTGGGCCGCAAAGGCTTCATGCATCTCCACCAGGTCGATTTCCGTGAGCGACAAACCCGCCCGCTCGAGCGCGCGAGGCGCGGCAAAGACCGGCGCCTGCAGCAACTGTTCCGCCGGATCAATGGCCGCATACGCGTAGGAGCGAATGAAGCCGAGCGGTGCGTACCCAAGTGAATCGGCAACATCTTCTCGCATGAGCAGCACGGCCGCAGCACCGTCGGTGAGCGGCGACGCATTGCCTGCGGTAACCGTGCCATATTGGCGATCGAATACCGGCTTGAGAGCGCTGAGCTGTTCCATGGAGCTGTCCGCGCGGATGCCGTTGTCCGCGCCCAGGAGTGTGTCGTGTTTCGGCGGCACCGAAATCGGTGCGATCTCAGCGGTCAGCCGGCCATCGGCCGTACCCGCGGCGGCCCGCTGATGTGAGCGCAGCGCAAACTCGTCTTGCGACTCCCGCGAGATGCCGTTGAGCTTGGCCATTGTGTCCGCCGACTGACCCATCGTTTCGCCCGTGCTCGGCTCGGTGATTGCCGGTGTGATTGGCACCAGATCGCGCGGACGCACGCGGCCGAGGATACCGAGGCGCTGCGTGAGTGACTTTGCCTTGCTCGCTGCCACCAGTGTGTCGGACATGCGCCGCGAGTGAAGAATCGGCACTTGCGTCAGCGATTCCGCACCGCCCGCAATGGCCACGGTTGCGTGACCGAGCACTATCTGATCGGCCGCATCGGTGATGGCCTGATTCGCCGAGGCACACGCTCGCCCCACGGTGAACGCCTGCACATCACGAGGGAAATACGGCAGCAGCGAAATCTCGCGTGCGATGTTGGGCGCCAGCACCGATGGCAGCACGGTGCCGAACGCCATGAGGTTGACCTCGGACCCGCTCAGCTCCGTGCGCTGCATGAGCGCCGCAACCGCGTGCCGACCGAGATCGAGCGCAGAATAGTCCTTGAGCGAGGTGCCGGAGCGGGCGAACGGGGTGCGCACACCCGTGACCACGGCCACGCGGCGGCCTGGGGAGCCGTAGGAGATCATCAAGGCAAGTTACCGCCGGGCGACTCCCGTGCGACATTCCGGCGGCACCACCGCCGACGAAGCACCAGCCGACATGACTCGTGCGGGGTCAGCGCTGGCCGCGTATGCGCCGTTGTACTTCAGGTCGTCAGTTCCCCACCCTCGTTCGGGAGATATTCCTGTGACAGACTCGCGTCTCTCGCGTGTCTCGGCCGCTGCAGCGGCCCTGCTATTCGCCTCGCTCGGCGCGCCGACTGATTCGGTCGCGCAGAACCCGGCCCCTGTGGCCGCCGAGTTCTCCTCACTGCACTTCCGGTCGATCGGGCCCGCCACGATGTCCGGTCGCATTGCGGGCCTCGCGGTTTACGACGCGAACCCGGCCGTCTATTACGTCGCCACCGCGCACGGCGGTCTGTGGAAGACCACCAGCAAGGGCGCGCTCTGGACGCCGCTGTTGCAGCACGAGGGGCTCATGTCCACGGGCGCGGTCACTATTTCGCAGGCCGATCCCAATCTTGTGTGGGTGGGGGGCGGAGAGTCGAACAACCGGCAGAGCACGTCATGGGGCGATGGCATCTACAAGTCCACCGATGGCGGCACAACGTTCACGCATATGGGGCTGCGCGAGTCGAAGCACATCAATCGCATCGTGCTCGATCCCAACAACACGGACATCGTCTACGTCGCCGCGACCGGACCGTTGTTCGGCAGCGGCGGAGAGCGCGGCGTTTACAAGTCCACCAATGGCGGCACGTCGTGGACGCGCGTGTTGCACGTGAATGACGACACCGGCGCGAACGATGTCGTCATGTCGCCGACGGATTCGAAGGTGCTTTTTGCCACCACTTATCAGCGTCGGCGCAGCACGTGCTGCTTCAACGGAGGTGGGGAAGGCAGCGCGCTGCATGTCACGCGCGATGGCGGCGCGAACTGGCGCAAGGTGGAGGGCGGTTTCCCATCGGGCATGCTCGGCCGCATCGCCGTGGATATTGCCCCGTCGAACGCAAACGTTGTCTACGCACTCGTTGAGGCACCGGCGGCGCCTGGCGCAGGCGCAATGTCGGGTCTGTGGCGTTCAGACGATGCAGGCGTGACATGGGCCAAGGTGAACTCGGTGAATCCGCGGCCGATGTACTTCAGCAAGCTCAAGGTCGATCCGACCGATCCCGAGCGGGTCTACTATGGCGGTGTGGGGTTGCATGTCTCGCACGACGGTGGCAAGACGGTGGAAACCGATGCGGCGCGTGTGACGCACGACGACGTGCACGCCATCTGGATCGATCCGCGCAATCCCGAGCATGTGCTCATCGGCAACGACGGCGGCCTGGCCGTGTCGTACGACGCAGCGCGCACATGGCAGTTCGTGCCGAACCTGCCGGTCGGCCTGTTCTATCACGTGTCATACGACATGGAAACGCCGTACAACGTGTGCGGCGGCATGCAGGACAACTACAACTGGTGTGGCCCGAGCCGCTCGCGTCTTGGCGCAGGCATCATGAACTACGACTGGTTCCAGATTCAGGGTGGCGACGGCTTTGTGGCCATTCCCGATCCGCGTGATTCACGCATCATCTACACTGAATCGCAGAACGGCAACATGATCCGGCGCGACAAGCTCACGGGCGAGTCGCGCAGCATCCGCCCCACGCCGACCAACGTGAGTCCGGCGGTGCCGGCCGACGAGCGCTTCCGCTTTCACTGGGATGCGCCGATGGTCTTCTCGCAGCACGACACCGGCGCGCTGATCGTGGCCGCGAATCGTGTGTTCAAGTCGACGGATCGCGGAGATTCGTGGACGGTGATCAGTCCCGATCTCACGTCCAACTCCGATCGCGATTCCCTCGTGACGATGGGCCTCAAGAACACGGACATCCGACTGGCGCGCAACGACGGCATTTCCGCGTGGCCGACGATCGTCTCGCTCGCCGAGTCGCCGAAGCAGCGCGGCGTAATCTACACCGGCACGGATGATGGCACGGTCAGTGTCACGCGGGACAACGGAGCAACGTGGACCAACATCACCGGCAACCTTCCCGGCTTCCCCGCCGGTGCATTCGTGTCGGAAGTCGTACCGTCGCGCTTCGATGCTGGCACCGTGTATGTGTCCGTGGATAACCACCGAGAGAACGACTATGCACCGCATGTCTGGGTGAGCACCGACTTCGGCGCGACATTCCGCCACAGCACGAATGGACTCGATGGCGAAGTGGTGCGCACGCTTACCGAAGACACGCGCAACCGCGATGTGCTGTA
>JBGTFN010000204.1:0-2889 GCA_041747275.1 Gemmatimonadaceae bacterium
CGCGGCGACGACTATGCCAGCACCTACCCGGTCGCCGCGCGTGCGGCGGTTCGCATCGCGCAACGCTCCGGCGCAAGCGCGATCGTCTGGGTATCGAGTACGGGTGTGTATGGCGTGACCGACGGGAGCGAAGTCACCGAACAATCGCCGCGCGCGTCCACGGGCGCGTCCAACGAAGCGCTGTGCGCTGCGGAGGACATCATTCTCGCGGCCGAGCGGTCACACTGTCGTGTAGGCGTGTTTCGAGCGTCCGGGCTGTACGGTCCGGGGCGCGATCCGGCCGAGCGCTTTCGCGACGCTGAAGCGCTTCGTGGGCGATTGGGACACTGGGTGAACCTGGCCTGGCGCGACGATGTGGTGTCGGCCATTCGTCACTGGCTGCAGCACGCTCGCACCAACCTCGGGTCCAGCATCGCGTCACCGCGCGTGCTCAACGTGTCGGATGGTACGCCGCTCACCGTGGCAGAGTGCGTCCGTCTCGTTGCGCTCGCCGACGGACGCACATTCGTCCCGCCTGCAGGAGACGACGGCGACGCGCCACCAGCGCGCTCCAACCAACGCGTTCGCATCGAGGCGTTGCACACACTCGGCTGGACCCCAGCGGTGCCGAACATGAATGCGGGCCTCGATCTTCTCGGCTACTCCCGGCTCGCGATTCACGCGCAGCCGTACGGGCCTCAGTCGGCGCAGATCAGGCGCTTTCTGCGCGATCTGGCTGCCTTGTCTCCTGAAGCGCACGACACGGTGTGTGAGCAGTGGCGTGCGCTGCGGCAAACGCCGGCTTTCACGCGCGCCGAACGCACACTCGGCGAAACCATGGTGCGAGCAAATCGCGAGGCGGAACGCGATGCAGCGGCGGGCCCGCTGCTGCAGATGATGCGGATCGATGCAGTGACCGAGATTCCAAGCCAGTCGCCGGACTCGCCTCCATCTCTTGATCCGATCGCTGAGCCGGCACTCGCGGCGCTGATGGCGCTGGTGCTGCGCGACGTGCTTCCGGACGATGTCTTCGCAGAGTTGGTGCGCCCGCTATCGTCAATCGTCTAGGAAACGTTGCCCTGATGCGGTTCGGCGATGAGGTCGAAACGCGGAATCTGCGCGCGAAATGCAGAGCCGTCCGCACGAACAAACCGGTAGTTGCCTTCCATCCAGCCCTGTGGCGCCTTGAGCACGCAGAAGCTGCGATACTCGTGCACCTCGCCGGGCAGCAGGTGCGGCTGTTCGCCAACGACGCCATCCCCGTCGACCACGCTGTCACCCGCGACTGGATCGAAGATGCGCCAGTGTCGCGTGCGCAGCTGCGCGGCCGTCGCGCCCACATTCTCGATGCGAATGTGGTAGGCGAATACATACTGTCCGAGCACCGGGCTCGACTGCTCGGACAAAAATGCGGGACGCACCGTGATGCGAATGCCTTCCGTGACACGATAGAAAAACGGACGCCCGACGCTCATCGCGCGCGCTCCTCGCCGATGCGATTGACGGTCGTGACGAGAACTTCAAGCGGATCGGCAGTCGTCGGTGCACGCCAGGCGATGGACGCGCCGGGCATGACATCGATGTGCCAGCCGCTGTCATAGCGCGTGCGCACAACCCACAACCACGGGCGATCGCCAGTGGCCGTGGTCAGTTCGATGGTCCGCACGCCGTCGCGATCGCGTCCGAGCGAAGTGCGGGGTGCGGGCGGCGGCGGTGCCTTCATCCACGGCGAATGAGGAACGAGCGCGGGCACGCGGTATGGTCCGTCGATCAGCGCGTCATTCATACCCGCCTGATTGGATGTGAACGAGCGCATGGAAAAGTGCACGTTGCCCGTCGCGCCCGGATGCACGCGCGTGACATGGATCTGCTCCATCAGCTCCGATACCGCGAAGGAGCCACTGCCGCTCGCTCCCGCGCGAGACGTGAAGTTGCCGGGCCACAAGTGCCGACGCAGCTTGTTCT
This sequence comes from Gemmatimonadaceae bacterium, assembly GCA_041747275.1. Classification (GTDB taxonomy): domain Bacteria; phylum Gemmatimonadota; class Gemmatimonadetes; order Gemmatimonadales; family Gemmatimonadaceae; genus JAABRT01. Next base: position 1,945 of record JBGTFN010000204.1, read on the forward strand.
CCTTCGACCACCATTCGAGCAGCACGGGATACTTCTGCCCTTCCTTGTACGTGGGCCAATAGAGCTGCGGCGAGAAGTAGTCGCCCCAGCCTTCATGCATCCACTTGCGGGCGTCGGCATACAGCTTTTGGTACGCATCGAGGCCGCGCACTGTCGCCGGCGATCCCGGACGCCAAATACCGAATGGGCTGATGCCGAACTTCACCCACGACTTTTCCTTGCGGATTGCTTCGGCTAGTTCGCGCACCAGCGTGTTGACGTTCTCGCGCCGCCAATCATCACGCGTGAGCTGGCCGCCGCGCGCCCGATATCTGGCCCAGCTCGCATTGTCGGGGAACGGCAGCTCACCCTGATTGCGCGGCTGGGCGATGGGGTATGGATAGAAGTAATCGTCGATATGCACGCCATCGATGTCGTAGCGCTTGACCACGTCGAGCACGACGCGAAGCGTGCGCTGCCGCACGAGCGCCTCACCCGGGTCCATCCAGAGAAACCGTCCATACGATTTCACCAGCTCCGGATCGGTGCGGCCGATGTGCGACGGCGCGAGCGGACTCTTCGATGCGTCGTTCTTCGCCCGATATGGGTTGAACCACGCGTGCAGCTCGAGGCCGCGAGCGTGGGCCTCTCGCACCGCGTACTCCAGCGGGTCCCACTCGGGGTTGGGCGCGCGACCCTGCGTTCCCGTGAGGTACTCCGACCACGGCTCGATATCCGACTTGTACAGCGCGTCAGCGTGCGGACGCACCTGAAAGACGACGGCATTCAGCCTCAGCAATGCCGCGCGGTCGAGAATGTCGAGCAGTTCGCGCTGTTGCTGATGCACCGGGAGACCGGGCTTGGACGGCCAGTCGATGTTCGCGACGGTTGCCACCCAGACCCCTCGAAACTCGCGCAGTGCTTCCGGCGCGGCGCTGCTTCGTGCGGCGGGACCCGCGGACTGCG
>JBGTFN010000205.1:0-9770 GCA_041747275.1 Gemmatimonadaceae bacterium
GTGCGCCGAACACGGCGGGCGCTGGTGCGCAGTCCGCGGGCAGCGCCCCGGCGCGTCGTGGCAAGAAGGGCAAGCGCGGAGCGGTCGATCAGGAAGCAGTGTCGGCGAACATCACCAAGACGATGACCGCCATGCGCGGCCCTGCGAGCGGGCGCCGCGGACGTGGTCGATACGGCGATGCGCGCGAGGAAATGGAGGCGCAGCGCGCCGAAGCGGCCGAGCGCGAGAAGAAGACGGTACGCGTCAACGAGTTCATTACCGTCTCCGAGCTCGCACAGATTCTCGGCGTGTCGGCCACACAGATCGTGGGCTTCGCGTTCAAGACGCTTGGGCTCATGGTCACCATCAATCAGCGTCTCGACTTCGACCAGATCGAGCTCATTGCGAGCGAGTTCGGGTTCGAGGCCGTGCGCGAAGAGGAGTATTCGGCAGATCTCGGTGAAGACGTCATCATCGATACGGCTGAGCAACTTGTCTCGCGCCCCGCGATCGTCACGATCATGGGTCACGTCGACCACGGCAAGACGTCACTGCTCGACTACATCCGCAAGGCCAATGTCGTGGCGGGTGAAGCCGGCGGCATCACGCAGCACATCGGTGCGTATCATGTGTCGTTGCCGGGCGGGAAGATGATCACCTTCCTGGATACGCCTGGTCACGAAGCGTTCACCGCAATGCGCGCACGTGGTGCGCAGGTCACCGACATCGTGGTGCTGGTGGTTGCGGCTGACGACCAGATCATGCCGCAGACGATCGAGGCCATTTCGCACGCCAAGAGCGCCGGCGTGCCGCTCATTGTCGCAATCAACAAGATCGACTTGCCGCAGGCCAATCCACTCAAGGTGAAACAGGATCTGCTGCAGCAGGAAGTCGTACTGGAAGACTTCGGCGGCACGGTGCTCTCGTCGGAAATTTCGGCGAAGCACGGCACGGGCGTTCCGGCGTTGCTCGAACAGATCCTCTTGCAGGCGGAAATCCTCGATCTCAAGGCCAACCCCGATCGCAACGCCAACGGCACGGTTGTCGAAGCGCAGCTCGATCCGGGCAAGGGTTCGGTCGCGACTGTGCTCGTGCAGAACGGCACGCTCAAGGTTGGTGACGACTTCATCTGCGGTATGTTCTCGGGACGCGTTCGCGCGTTGCTCGATGAACGCGGCAAGATCGTGAAGTCGGCCGGTCCGGCGATCCCCGTGCAGATCCTTGGTTTGCCGGGCGTGCCGATGGCCGGTGATCAGCTCATCGTGGTCGAAGACGCGTCGCAGGCGCGTGATATCGCGCAGCGTCGCGAGCGCCTCGATCGTGAGGCGCGCAGCCGTCGTACATCGCGCGGCTCGGTGTCGCTCGAAGACTTCATGTCACAGACGGCGGCGGGCGAGCAGCGGCAGTTGCGCTTGCTCATCAAGGCCGACCAGGGTGGGCCGGCCGAAGCGCTGGCCGACTCGCTGGGGCAGCTGTCCACGACCGAAGTCTCGGTGGACATCGTGCACCGCGGCGTCGGCGCCATCACGGAGAGCGACATCCTGCTCGCCAAGGCGTCCGGCGCGATCATCATCGGTTTTCATGTGCGCCCCGACAACAACGCACGTCAGGCAGCCGAGCGTGAAGGTGTCGATATCAAGCTGTATCGCATCATCTACGAAGCTGTGGCCGACGTGCGAGCAGCGCTCGAAGGCATGTTGCGTCCCGAGTCGCGCGAAGTGGTGTTCGGCGAGGCGGAAGTGCGCGAAGTCTTCAAGGTGGCGCGCGTGGGAACGATCGCCGGCTGTTATGTGCGCAGCGGCAGCATCCAGCGGGCGGCGCGCGTGCGCGTCATTCGCGATGGTGTCGAAGTGTACGCCGGTACCATCGGTTCGCTGCGTCGCTTCAAGGATGACGCGAAGGAAGTCAAGGAAGGGTACGAGTGCGGTATCGGCATCGAGAACTTCAACGATCTCAAGGTCGGCGACATCATCGAGGCCTATCGCACGGAAGAAGTGGCGCGCACGCTCGATGATGCGACCCGGTCGTCGTAGGAGACGCGGCACATGGCAGGTGGAGATCCCAGACGGGCCGACCGCGTAGCGGAAGGTATCCGGACAGAAGTTGCAACATTTTTGCGAGACGGGGTGAAGGATCCCCGTGTCGTCGGAATGGTCACGGTCACGGGTGTTGATGTGACGCGTGACCTGCGCCATGCGAAGGTGTTCGTGAGCGTCATGGGCACGGATGCAGAGCGCAAGGCGACGTTCGAAGGGCTGGCGTCGCTGGCGCATCATCTGCGCGGCAGCGTTGGTCGCGCACTCCGGCTGCGCGTCGCCCCGGAGATCGAGTTCAAGGCTGACGAGAGCGTCTCGCACGCGGCGCGCATCGAAGCGTTGCTCGCCCAGGTGCGAGCCGAGTCCGGTGACGAGAGCGCCTGATCTGGACGCTGACGCGCAGGTGAGTCAGGCCGCTCAACCGTTGCACGGATTGCTGCTTGTCGACAAACCCGCCGGCATCTCATCGCATGACGTTGTAGGACGTGTGCGCCGAGCGTTGCGCACCAGGCGGGTCGGTCATGCCGGAACGCTCGATCCGTTTGCCACTGGCTTGCTCGTGTGCGCCATCGGGCGGAGCACACGACTGCTGCAGTACGTGAACGGCGAGCCCAAGCTGTACCGCACGCGCATCGTGTTTGGCATGGCCACCGATACCGACGATGCGACGGGTGTCACGTTCGCGCAGGGACCACCGCCACAGTGGGAACGGCTCGACTCGGCGCTGGTCGCGCTCACGGGTGACATCGAACAGGTGCCGCCCGACTATTCCGCAAAACATGTCGACGGCGAACGCGCGTATGCGAAGGCGCGCCGAGGCGAGCGAGTTGCGCTCGCGCCTGTTGTGGTGCGCGTGATGCAGTGGGACGTGACGGCGCGTGGCGACGACTGGCTGGAAGCCGACATCACGTGTGGCGGCGGCACCTACATTCGCGCGCTGTCCCGCGATCTTGGCGCCGCACTTGGAACGGTGGCGCACTGTGCATCACTGAGGCGACTTGCCAGTGGTCCGTTGCATGTTGACGACGCGACGCCGTTTGACGCGCTCGTTCCCGGCGCGGACATTGCGCTCATGAACGCGCACGTCGCGATGAACACACTTGCGACGGAAGTGGTGAGCAACGCTGGTCTCGATGCGTTGCGAGTTGGACGCCAGATCCCCGCGACGGTGCAGGGAGTGCAGGCGGTGCTCGTCAACGACGCCGGCGACGTGATCGGAGTCGCCACGCGTGCTGTGGCGGACGAAGGGGATCGCTGGCAACCGCGTGTTGTGCTGCTCTCGTCCGAGGAGTCCGCGTGATCGTGGTTCGCGGAGGAGACGCGTTTGGGCCACCCAGTGCACGCATGGGAAGCGCCATCACTGTCGGCACCTTCGACGGCGTGCACCGCGGACATCAGGATGTGGCCGCGCGGCTCGTGCGCCTCGCGCAAACGCGCGAACTCACATCGCTCATCGTCACGTTCGACCCGCATCCGCTGGAGATCGTGAATCCGTCGGCAGCGCCCCCGCTTCTGACCACGAACGACGAGAAGTTGGCGGCGCTCGCGAATACTGGCGTCGAAGTGGTGGTCGTACTGCCATTCACTCACGAACTCGCGGCACTTTCTGCGGAGGCGTTCGTCGACGATGTGTTGCGCCGACAATTCTGCCTCGACGCGCTGTTGATCGGTCACGACCACGGGTTCGGCCGCAATCGCATGGGTGATGCAACCGTGCTGCAGGCACTGGGCGTTCAGCGGGGCTTTTCGGTGGAGTTGGTGGAGCCGGTGCAAGGCCACGAGGGCCATCCCGTCTCGTCCACGGCCATTCGCCGAGCGGTAGCTGGCGGCGACCTCGTGCGCGCCGCGGAAGGGCTAGGCAGGCCCTATTCTGTTTCGGGCACGGTCGTTCCCGGAGATCAACGGGGTCGGGTGCTCGGATTCCCTACCATCAACCTTGCGCCGCTGTCCCCGCGCAAGCTGCTTCCACCCGACGGCGTTTATGCGGTCCGCGTGGTGCTACCCGACGGCACCCACGGTGGCATGCTCAACCTCGGGGGGCGTCCGACCTGGGACGACACCGAACGCCGTCTCGAAGCGCACCTTTTCGACGCATCGGGCGACTGGTACGATGCGCCGGTGGAGATTCTCTTCCTCCAGCGCCTCCGTGAAGTACGCCGATTCGCTGACGGCGAGGCCCTGCGCGCGCAGTTGGCACTGGACGAGGCCTTGGCGCGCGACGTACTGGCCCTCTAAGTTACAAGGCTACACTGCATATTCCTCGTCGCGCGTGTCATTCAGTGCACGCACCGACGGTCATTCACGTCTCCAGCCTCAAACCGCGATGGCGAACCTCAAGACTCGCCTCCTCATCATTCTCGGATGCGTACTCGCTTCGGCGTTTATGCTCTATCCGCGGACGGTCATCGAGCGCGTCAAGCGCGACGGTGTCTTTGTGTATGACACCATCAAGCGCGTCCCGCTCAAGAAGGGACTCGACTTGCAGGGTGGTATGCACCTCACGCTCGAAGTCGATGAGTCGCGACAGGTGGTAGCCGACAAGTCCGAAGCGCTCGACCGCTCACTTCGTGTCATCCGGGAGCGCATCGACGAATTCGGCGTCGCCGAACCTGTGGTGCAGAAGGTAGGCGATGATCGCATCATCGTCGAACTGCCCGGCATCGACGACCCGGAGCGCGCGCAGGCGCTCATCTCGTCAGCGGCGTTCCTGCAGTTCCAGATCACGGATCGCACGCAGGCCATGGAGCGAGTGATCGGGCGGCTCGACGAAGTCGCCCGTAACGCCGGCATTGGCGTCGGCACGGCGGCCCTCGGAGATACTGCCAGCCGCATCAACATGACCGGCGCGCTTTTCGGGGCTGACAGTGCGGCTGCCGATACCTCGATTGCGAGTGACAGTGCGGCGGCGGACTCCGCGGCTGCGATTCCGCCGGTGTCGTCGCGCGGACTGTTCTCCACGAATATCTCGCAGGGCGGTGCCATGCCCGGCCAGTACCTTGTGCCGGGCGAGGCATACGACGCGATCTCGCGCGTGCTCGACCTTCCTCAGGCGCAGGCAGCGCTGCCGCCCGGCAAGGCGCTCAAGTGGGGATCGGAGCGCCAGCTCGCTGCGAACGGGCAGGAGTTCTACGAACTCTACATGCTCGACGCGCGTCCCATCATCACCGGTGAGTACCTGGTCGACGCGGTCCCCAGCGCGGATCCGATCGAGGGCAACCTTGTGCAGTTCACCTTGAACAACGAAGGTGGGCGCCGCTTCCGCAACGAGACCGCCAAGCATCTCAAGGAAAACATGGCCATTGTGCTCGACGACAAGGTCATGACCGCACCCGTGATTCAGAGCGCCATCGGACGCAACGGACAGATCACGCTCGGCGGCGGTTCGTTGCAGGCGGCGCAGGATCTCGCGCTCGTACTGCGCGCGGGCGCGCTTCCGGTGCAGCTCAAGATCACCGAGGTGCGCAACATCGGTGCGAGCCTGGGTCAGGACTCGATCGACAAGGGTGTTACCGCGCTCGCGATTGCGGTCGCGCTGGTGATCGTGATCATGATTGGCTACTACCGCTTCGCCGGCATGCTTGCCGTTGCGGCGCTGGCGCTCTATGTGCTGTACACGCTGGCCGTGCTCGCTGGCTTCAATGCGGTGATCACACTGCCGGGACTGGCCGGCTTTGTGCTCTCAGTTGGTATCGCGGTTGACGCGAACGTGCTCATCTTCGAGCGCATCCGTGAGGAGCTCGATGCCGGAAAGACCACGCGCCTGGCAATTGACGAGGGCTTCAAGCACGCGCTCTCTGCCATCGTCGACTCCAGCGTCACCACGATTCTCTCCGGCGCAGTGCTCTACCAGTACGGCTCGGGCCCGGTGCGCGGCTTTGCAGTGACACTCATCGCAGGCGTCTGCGCGTCGTTGTTCACGGCGCTCTTCGTCAGCAGAACTTTCTTCATGCTCTGGCTGCAGCAGACTCGCGGCGCCAAGGCCCTGAGCATCTGAGCCGGCCATGATCCGCATCTTCAATCACACCACGTACGATTTCCTCAAGTACTGGCGCATCGCGGCTGGCATCACCGTCGCGTTCCTGGTACTCGGCCTGGCCACGTTCGGCATCACCGGCGGTCCGAACTATAGCATCGAGTTCACAGGCGGCACGCTGATGCAGCTCGAATTCAAGACACCTCCTGATGTGGCGGCCATCCGCTCCACGGTTGAGTCAGCGGATGTGAGCGGCGCCGAAATCACGCAGTACGGTGAAGCCACGTCGTACACGGTGCGCGCGCAGGATGCCGCGGCCGTCGAGGAGCAGGAAGCTGGCGCGGAGAGCGTGGCCAAGCGCATTGAAGCGGCGCTCAAGCAGCGCTTCGGGGCAGACGAAGTGACCGTGGTGCGCACTGAGGCGGTCGGCCCGAAAGTTGGTGCCGAGCTGCGGCGCGGAGCCGTGCTCGCATTGCTCATCACGTCGCTCATCTCGCTGGTGTACCTCGCCATTCGTTTCGACTGGCGCTTCGGCACGGCAGCCGTGCTCTCGCTTGTGCACGACGTGCTGCTTACGCTTGCGTTTATCAAGCTGTTCGATATCGAAGTGTCGCTCACCGTCGTAGCGGCCGTGCTCACCGTGCTAGGTTACTCCGCCAACGACACGATCATCATTTTCGACCGTACGCGCGAGAACCTCAAGAAGTATCGCAGGGATTCGCTGTATGACACGCTCAATCGCTCGATCAACGAGACGCTCGGTCGCTCAGTGTTGACTCACGCGACCACGTTTGCTGCGACGATGGCGTTGCTGCTGTTCGCCGGTCAGGTCCTGCGTCCGTTCTCGATCGTGATGGCGTTTGGTGTGATCGTCGCCGTGTTCAGCTCGATGTACGTTGCCACACCTTTGCTGCTGTACATCGAGAAGCGGTATCCGCGCGACACCGATGACAAGAACGCTCGGAGGACGTCCGGCTCCGCCGGTGCCGTCACGGCCGGCAAGCCTCCAGCGACCAAGCCTCGCAATCCAGCGGGCGCCCGCTGAGTCGCGGGGGCGACGTCCAACCAGCGGCAGCACGCTGACGCGGTGACTGACACGTCAGCGCAGCCAGACGCAGGCTCTGTCGTCGAGTTTGCCGACAGCCATGTGCATCTCGCAGACGCCCAGTTCGCCGCTGATGCAGACGATGTGGTGGCGCGAGCCCGGAACGCCGGGGCTCGCGCCATCATTTGCATCGGTGAGTCACCCGCGCAGGCCTTGCTGGCTGCGCGCATCGCAGAGCGCTACCCCGCATTGATGCGGTTTACAGCCGGTCTGCATCCGCACGACGCAAGAGCGTGGGATGCTGATCACGAGCAAGCTGTACGGCAAGCGGTGGAGGAAGGCGCAGTGGCGATCGGGGAGTGTGGGCTGGACTATCACTACGATCACAGTCCACGGGACACCCAGCGCGCAACGTTCCTCGCGCAGCTCCATCTCGCACGTGAGCTCGACAGACCGGTCGTGGTGCACACGCGCGATGCCGAGGCCGACACGATCGCCATGTTGGTCGAGGCCGCACAGGAAGGAGTGCGAGGAGTGCTGCATTGCTTCACCGGCTCGCACGAGCTGGCGGAGACGGCGATTGAGCATGGCTGGTCGCTATCGTTCAGCGGCGTCGTCACCTTCAGGCGATTCACCGACGACGCGCTGCTTCGCCTCATACCCGACCATCGGCTGATGGTGGAGTCCGACGCACCGTACCTTGCACCGGTTCCGTATCGCGGGCACCGAAACGAGCCCGCGTGGGTATCCCATACCGTCGCGCGCGTTGCCAGCGCTCGCGGTAGCACGCCCAGGCAGATAGGCGCGCTTGCGCTGATCAACACGCGGCGTTTTTTTGGACTGGAGACTGACGATTCCAGGTGATTCACCCGCTCGCTCGAAGCTCGTAGCTCCCCCATCCCGAAACTGTGCCTCTCGAGACTCTTCACACAGACGCTGCGCCCGCTGCAATCGGTCCGTACGCTCAGGCCGTCAAGGCCAACGGCATGCTCTTCACCGCCGGCCAGATTCCCCTTGATCCAGTGACGCTGGAAGTCGTGGGCACCACGGTGGCCGAGCAGGCCGAGCAGGTCATGCGCAACCTGAACGCGGTGCTCACCGCAGCAGGCTGCACCTTCGCGCATGTGATCAAGACCACGGTGTTTCTGCGCGACATGTCCGACTTCGCCGCCATGAATGAGGTGTACGCTCGCGCCTTCGGGGATGCGAAGCCTGCCCGGTCGACTGTCGCCGTTGCCGGATTGCCGCGCGATGTTCGCGTCGAGATCGAACTCGTCGCGCTGCTGGGCTGACAACATGGTTGCGCGCGCACTCGGCAACAGCAGTGAGCGCGTGCGCCTGGCCACGACGCTCGTGTTCGTCGGTGCGCTCGTTGCACCCTGCATGGTTGAGGCGCAGGTTATTCCCGACTCCACGCGGCGCGACAGCGTCGTCACTCCGGTGGTACGCCTGCCGGCGACTCCGGATTCCGCTGCGCAAACGCCTCGACGGTCTCCCAATCTCATTCCGCCGATCTCGCCGCGCCGCGCGTTCCTGATGTCCTTTCTACTGCCGGGTTACTCGCAGGCAAAGCTCGATCGCGCCACGTCTGGTGCGCTGTTCGCCGGCATCGAGATGGCGTCCATCGCAATGTGGCGACGTTCGGCATCAGACGTGCGTGAAGTGCAGCGGCAAATCGAGAATGCACCAGGCAACTTTCGGATCGATCCCGCCACCGAGAAGGTCGTTCCCCTGGACACCGTGCCCTCGCGTTTCGAAGAAGGCTTGTTGCGTACCCGTAAGCTTCACGTCGAGGATTGGCTTGCCGCTATTGCTTTCAATCATCTCATCGCCGGTGCCGACGCGTTTGTTGCCGCGCAGCTCTGGGATGTACCGGTGCGCATGAGTGTCGCACCGACCACGCAAGGCTGGATGCTGATGGCGTCGATCAAGTGGTAGACATGCCGGAGCAGGAACGCGTGCGCGAGCCGCACATGAATCCGTCGCAGGGTACGCCTGCGTATTCATCAGAGACGCGTGCCGCTTCTGCCAATCAGGCGGGCGGAGTCGCCAACGATTCGGACACCTTTGATGTCGCGCTGGTCATGCGCGTTGCAAAGAAGGATGCGGATGCGCTGGCCGACTTTTACGACCGATGGATGCCGACCGTGCGAGGACTCGCACAGCGCATTCTCGGCGAGGCCGCCGACACTGACGAAGTCGTCGAGGAGGTTTTCTGGCAGGTCTGGCAGCAGGCGGAGCGCTTCGATGTCGCTCGTGGCAGGGTGGCCGTGTGGCTGCTCACCATCGCGCGCAGTCGGTCGCTGGATCGCGTGCGCTCCCGTCAGCGTCGCCGGAACGAGGTGTCCGACACGCTCGACGACGGGTCGTCGCGTCTCGACCAGATGGCGACGGAGGCATCCGCCGATCCGGGAGAGTTCGCGGATCAGCGCGCTCGAGTGGCCGCTGCCTTGCAACTCCTGCCACCCGATCAACGCGACGTGGTGCTGCTGGCGTATTTCTCCGGCCTCAGTCAGGCGGAAATTGCAGAACGTTTGCAGTTGCCGCTCGGCACGGTCAAGACGCGCACGAGATTGGCATTTGCCAAATTGCGCGAATCGTTGGCCATTCTCTGGGTCGATGAGTCATGACGCGCAATCCGAACATGCCTGACCGCGACGACCTCCCGCTCGAAGAAGCGGCGCTCGGAGCGCTGTCGCCCGAGGCGCAGGCGGCGCTCGACACTCGGCTGACGCGC
>JBGTFN010000206.1:0-1660 GCA_041747275.1 Gemmatimonadaceae bacterium
CAGTTCATTCACGCGTCGCGTGGCCGAGCGCCGGTCGAGATGTTGCTTGCCACCGAGCGCTGCCACGAGCATCATCGCGCCGAGCGAGAGCAACAGCATGGTGCGAATCGGCCCGGCGGGAATTGCGCCGGTCGCCATGGCCTGCATGAGCGGCACGACGATGGAGAGCGTCGCGCCGAGCAGCATCATTCGATACAGCGGGCGGGTTCGACCTTCGGTAGTCTGCATGGCAACATCGGATGGACGCGGTGCGCACGTGATGACCTGATTACTGACGATTCAGTCACCGCTACGGGCACGCTTGACGTTTACTCCCTGGCCACATTCGTCACAGCCCGTGCAGCCTCCGCCCGACCGCGACCGGATCACGGTTTCTGAGATGCTATGCGTTTCGACACCGTCCTCGGCTGCACTATTGCGGTAACTGCTGCTCCACCAGCGACGCGCGAACCTCCGCCGGCAGCGCTTCCGGACGCTGCGTGACGTAGTTGAAGAACACGACGACCGAACCAATCTCCGCCGCCACCTCGCCGTCGGCCTGGATCCACTGTCGCAGGTGTACGCTCGATCTGCCGACGCGTTCGACGGCGGTCTGTACCACCACCTCCTGGTTCAGCGTCACCTGCTGGCGAAAGTCGATCGTCAGATGCGCCAGAATCAGTGACTTCACAAAGTCCGGAAACTCGCTCAGGAAGTCGAGGCGCCCGATTTCGGCGTAGGCCGCGAACGCGGCGTTGTTGAGGTGGCCAAGTGCATCGGAATCAGCGAAACGAACCTGGATGTCTGCGCTGTGCATGATAGTCCTTGTCAGGAGGTGGACGTGTCGTGGCGCGTACTGGCACCGGCTTCTGCACGCAACGTGCTGCTGTCCCACGCAGCGTCCCGCACGGGCTCCGCCGCCGCGCCGAACTCGCGTTGCAAATCAGCTTCGAGCGCGCGGATGTTCACACGCACCCGGTCCACATAGGTGCCCCATTCGAGGCGCGATGTTGCCAGATCTCGCACATGGCGCTCGTCGTGCCGACGAAACGCCTGGGCGAGTCGATGTGCCTGATGACGAGGCGTGCCCAGCGCGGAGAGTGCGTCTTCGCCCACGCGCAGCGCCGTGTCAAGCGTATCGCGATACACGTCGCTGACACCAGCCTGCAGCAGGTCGAACGCTCCAGATCGCGTGACAGCCCGCGCAAGGATCCGAACGTTCGGATATCGTTCGCGCACCACCTTCGCGAGCGCGAGCATCTTGGCATCGTCGCCGAGCGCCATCACGAGCACACGGGCGCGCCCGATGCCCGCCGAGTTCAGCAGGTCTAGTCGCGATGCATCACCGTAGTACACCTCCAGCCCGAGTCGGCGCAGCAACTCCACGCGATCGGAATCGTTTTCCAGCACTACCGGACGCACGCCCTGTGATCGCAGAAGCCTGCCGACAGTGCTTCCGAACTGGCCGAACCCGGCAATGATGACCGCCGACTCGTCATCGATCGCATCGTGTTCCCCCGCCGCGATCGCCCGCGTACCGAACTTCGGTGCCAGCAGCCGCTCGTACGCGACGAGCATGAGCGGTGTCGTGGCCATCGAGAGCGCGATCGCAGCGACCAGCACATTCGCGACCGACGGCGGCAACACCGCGTTCTGTCCTGCGTAGGACAACAGCACGAAT
>JBGTFN010000207.1:0-6474 GCA_041747275.1 Gemmatimonadaceae bacterium
CCGCCGGATCGATGGTCGGCGGCAGGTCGTCGAGTGAGGGGTAGCCGGTCTTGGGGCGTAAGCTATACGGCCGGTCCGGGTGCGTGGGCACGCGGGCCGGCCGAACGGGGCAGGCGCAGCCTTGCTGGTCGGTGACCAGTCGACAATCAGTCGGCGCGTGGGGGGGCGGCCGAGGACATCGGGTCGGGCTGTGGGAGGACGGGACGCGGGTCGGTCGCGCGACGCGAGCGCGCCGGCTGCCGAACGGTCAGCTGGTCCACCACATGAAAGACGTCCGGGACACCGCCAGCGATCGTCACAGCGTGCGCGACTTCGCTGTCGGCATGGACCCAGCCGGTGAGCTCGATGACGCCTTCCGCGATGGCACCGATATCAATGGCGCGTTCGCGCAGGACCGGATCGTTGTGGAACGCTTCGAGCACCCGCGCTTCGAGGGTAAGCACGTCGGGCGCCGCGTAGGCGCGAGCGCTACTGCGGCTGCGTCCCTGCCGGCCACCGGCGTGCAAATGCGAGATCGACTCGGGCGAGAGCTCCTCGTCGGCGCCGTCCAATATCTCGTCGTCCTCGTAATCGCCGTCGTAGTCGTCGTCGTCGTAGCCACCGTCAGCATCGTGCAGCCCATATGGTTCCTCGAGCTGCGGCGTCCCGCCATCCGTCCCCGAGGATCGCGAGCCGCGCTTGAGCAGCTTGTCGAGACCGCCGAAGCGATCGACGAGTACTGCTCCCGCCACCACACCGGCGGCCGCTCCGATGGCAATGAGAAGCAGGCTGTTGGCGGGCTGAGACTTACGCATGGCAAAACGGGGCATGGGTGGGCTCCATCAGTGTGGCGCGGCACATTCACGAAGGATAACTTGCCACGAGGCACGCGGCGACCCGAGTCGCGGCCGCCGGCCTTCCGTGCTACCCCACAAGTTGTTGATTCGTCCCCGCATGCAACAGTCGCGAGGCGCTCCTCCCTCCGTGTCCAGAATGTCCGATTTGCCGACCGACGCCGCCAGCTCCGACCAGATCGTTCTCACACTTCCCGATGGCAGCACGCGGGAAGTGCCGAGTGGAACGCTGGCGCGCGAAGTGGTGGGATCGATCGGCGCGCGCTTGCTCGGTGCATCCGTGGCGGTCGCTCTGGACGGCGAAGTGCTGGACTTGATGACGCCGCTTCGGCAGAGCGGTGCGTTCGTGGTGATCACCGACAAGGACCCGCGAGCCCTTGGCGTACTCCGCCATTCCGGAGCGCACATCCTCGCCACGGCGGTGCGCCGCTTGCGCCCCGACGCCAGCATCGGTTTTGGGCCGGCGATCGACGACGGCTTCTACTACGATTTCGGCGTGGACACGCCCTTCACGCCCGACGACCTGGTCGCATTCGAGGCAGAGATGCGAAAGGTCGTGCAGGAGAAGTACGTGTTCACGCGAGAGGAGGTCACACTGGCGGAAGCGCGGGATCGCTTTGCCGAGGATCCGCTCAAGCTGGAGCGACTTGACGATTTCGAGAGCAGCGACGAAGTCATTTCGGTGTACACGGACGGTCCGTTCGTCGACCTTTGCCGTGGCCCGCATGTGCCCGACACGTCCTACCTCAAGCACTTCAAGCTGTTGTCGATCGCCGGTGCATATTGGCGCGGCGATGTGAAGCGGCAGATGCTGCAGCGCATCTACGCCACGGCATTCTGGAAAAAAGACGAACTCGACGCACATCTGCACCAGCTCGAAGAAGCGAAGAAGCGGGACCACCGAGTGCTCGGCAAGTCGCTCGACCTGTTCTTCTTTCACCCCGTGTCGCCCGGTGCGGCCTTCTGGACGGAACGTGGCACGTCGCTCGTGAATGACCTGCAGGCGTACATGCGCGAGTTGCAGCGCGAGCAGTACCTGGAAATCCGCACGCCGCTTCTCTACAACAAGTCGCTGTGGGAGACGTCGGGGCACTGGGGCAAGTACCGCGAGAACATGTTCCTCGTGCTCAACACGGAAACGGGCGAACACGACAGCTCGCTCAAGCCAATGAACTGTCCATCGCATCACATTTTCTATGCGGCGAAGAAGCACTCGTATCGCGAGCTGCCCATGCGTCTTACTACGTACGATGTGCTGCACCGCAACGAAGTCACCGGAGCGCTCTCGGGTCTGACGCGCGTGCGGCAGTTTCAGCAGGACGACTGCCACATCTACCTGATGGAGTCGCAGATCGCCGAGGAAGTCAACCGACTCGTCCGGTTCATCCTCGACTACTACGCGACGTTCGGGCTCACGGCGACGCTCAAGTTCGCCACGCGTCCGGAGCAGCGCATCGGCAGCGACGAGATGTGGGACCGCGCAGAAGGCGCGTTGCGGGCAGCGCTCGAGTCCACTGGACTGCCGTACGAACTCAAGGAAGGGGACGGCGCATTCTACGGGCCCAAGATCGACTTCGATGTGCGCGACTCCATCGGTCGTGCCTGGCAGCTGGGCACAATCCAGCTCGACTACGCTGCACCCGAGCGCTTCGAGCTGTCTTACGTTGGCGAAGACAACGGTGCGCATCGCCCCGTCGTGATTCATCGCGCCGTGAACGGTTCGTTCGAACGTTTCCTGGCGATCCTGATTGAACACTTCGCGGGCGCGTTCCCGGTATGGCTTGCGCCCGAGCAGGTGCGTGTGATTCCCGTGGCTGACGATTACCGGGAAGCCTCGGACGCGCTCGTTGCACGGTTCCGGGCGAAGGGGCTGCGCGCCAGTGTCGACGCGCGCAACGAGACGCTCAACTACCGCATTCGTGACGGCGAAGTACACAAGGTTCCATACATGACCGTGATCGGCAAGCGCGAAGTGGACGAGCACACCGTCGCGCTTCGCGTTCGCGGTACCGGCAAGAAGCAGGAGATTCTGTCGGTGGATGCATTCGAGACGCGTGTACTCGACGAGGTACGAACACGAGCGCTAACGCCGATGTCCGTTTCGGAAGCCACTCCGGCCCTGGCGGACACGTGACGCCCGACGCGCTGCTCGATCTCTTCATCTTGTCACCTGTGGGAATGGTGGCGATTGACGATGATGGGCTGGTCGAAGTTGCGAATCCGTCCGCCAAGAGGCTGCTGCATCCGTTCCTGAGAAGCGGCGATCTGTCGCCGTTCTTCGACGTGCTCGCACCCTGGGTTGGGGACCTGGGTGCGCGTGCCCGGGCCTTCGAGGACACGCGAGGTGTCGTCCGTGAAAGCATCTCGATGTCCATCCCCCCCGTGCGTGGGGAAGGACACGCGTTGCTGCTGTCACTTGTCAAGCACGCGCCCAATCGCTTCATCGCGCTCGTCACCGACGCGGCTGCCGTGTCAATGCTCGAAGCGGAAACGCGTCATCTGGAAGCGCGGGTGCGCGCCATTGATGTTGGCGTGCGGGACTACGCGCTGTATATGGTCGATGCAGATGGCATCGTCACGTCGTGGGGTGAGTCGGCGGAGCGGGTGCATCATTGTGCAGCGGCCGCCATCGTCGGGCAATCCATGGCGGTGCTCGCTCCCACCGAGTCCGGTGGTGAGGCCCATGTGCGTGATCTGCTGCAGGCTGCTGCGCAGAATGGATGGAGCGAGGAGGAGGGCTATCGCCTCCGCCGTGACGGCACGCCTTTCTGGGCAACGTCGGTGGTGGCAGTGCTCGACAACGGGTTTGGTGAGCGGGCGTACCAGGTCATCACGCGCGACCTGTCGGAACGTCGCCGGCTCGAGGAGCAGGTGCGTGAAGGCACCACGTCGGCCACCGATGACCTCACGGGTGTTGCGACGCGACGCGGCTTTTTCGACGTGGCGGCGGCAGAAATTGCGCGCGCCCGTCGTTACGGTCAGCCGCTTACGGTGTTGCTGGTCGATCCGGATCGCTTCCGCGAACTGAATGACACGCATGGCACCACGTTTGGTGATGAGTGCTTGCGCGCCATCGCCTGGGTGTGTCGCCAGGAATCGCGCACCACGGACGTGATTGGACGGGTCGGGGGGGAAGAGTTCGCCGTGCTGTTGCCGAGCACGGAGCTTCCGGGCGGATTGGTATTGGCCGAACGTATTCGGGAACGCATGGCTCGCCATCTCTTTCCAGGCGACTACACGGGCGTGCGCTGCACGCTCAGTATCGGTGTCGCCGAATTGCGCGAGGGGGCGTCAACGGTGGACGCGCTGCTCACCTTCGCCGAAACAGCCGTCGGGCGCGCCAAGCAAGCCGGTCGTAACCTGGTGGTCGGGCTGGACGACAACGGCGACGAGTAGTCAGGCATCGCCGCCGCTGCCGCGGCAGGATCGAGTATCGGTGTGAACAGCCCAGCCGTAGATTCTTCGCTTCACTCTCGAGGTCGCGGCATGCCACATGATTCACTGCAGGCCGAAGTGCAAGCGGCACTGGCCGATCAGTATACGATCGAGCGGGAACTGCCACGCGGCGGTATGTCGCGCGTCTTCGTGGCGTCTGAAGACGCGCTGCGACGGCTCGTCGTGATCAAGGTGTTGGCGCCCGAGCTCGCCGCCTCGCTCTCGGCCGAGCGATTCAAGCGGGAAATCGGTCTCGCGGCCAGACTGCAGCATCCGCACATCGTGCCGCTGCTCTCGGCCGGGCTGGCCGGCTCGCATCTGTACTACACAATGCCGTTCGTGGATGGCGAGTCGTTGCGCGAGCGCATGAGTCGCGAGCGCCCGATGGCCTGTGATGACATCGTGCGCATTCTCGAGGAGATCTCAGGTGCACTCGCCTATGCCCACGAGGAGGCAGTGGTGCATCGCGACATCAAGCCGGAGAACGTGATGTTCTTTCACGGACAGGCCGTCGTGCTGGACTTCGGCATCGGCAAGGCGCTGATCAGCGCATCGACGTCGGAGACCGAACTGCAGCACATCACGCAGGTGGGCATGAGTTTGGGCACGCCGACCTATGTGGCCCCTGAGCAGGCGGCCGGTGACCTGGCGCTCGACCACCGGGCAGACCTGTATGCGCTCGGCGTCGTCGCGTATGAAATGATCACTGGACATCCGCCGTTCGCGGGACGCTCGCCGCAACAGGTGATCGAGGCACATGCGAAGCTGACGCCCGAACCGCTTGGCACGCGCCGCCCGGACGCGCCACGCGCGCTGACTGAGATCGTGACGCGAATGCTGGCCAAGCATCCGGAAGAAAGACCAGCCTCGGGCGACGAGATCGTGCGCGCGCTCGCCACGACGAGGACGACGCGCCGCTCGGGCGGAGGCCCAGTGGTGGAGACCATTGCCAACGCGCCAGTTTGGATTCCGTGGGCAATTGCGGCGGTGATGACGCTGGTGGCGGTCGTGCTGCTCGTGCTGGTCATGTCGCGCTGATTTCCATCAAGCACACTTCGGCACGCTGGCACTGCGCTGCGCGCACTTCACGGCTCGCGCGGCGTCCAGTCGCGCAACAGGGCCGCGACTTCATCGTGACCTCCGTGCTCAGCCCATCCGAGCGGCGTGCTGTGCCAGAGAGCATCCTTGGTGGTTGTCGGCGCGTTGTAGTCGAGCAGCAGTTGCACCAACTCCATGTTCCCATGCAAGGCCGCGCTGTGCAGCGGCGTCTGATGGGCGTGGAAGCCGTCCGGGTTCATTCGGTCGGGAGACTCGCCAGTCTCGAGCAGGAAACGCACGACCTCCAACTGCTCCGTCTCGACAGCGAGCGCAAGCGCGCAATGTCGCTCCGAAGCGGAAGCGTTGGGCAGCATCGCGTGGACCGTGTGCAACTGCCCGAGTCCTGCGGCCTTGGTCACATCGTCGACGGCGGCGCCTCGGGCGACGAGCGCGGTGGCCGCGTCGGCGAAGCCGAACGTGAGCGCCGTCAGCAGTGGCGACTGCCAACTCGACGTGCCCGCACCTTCCAGGTTTGCACCGTAGTCAACGAGCACATGCAGCAGCGGTACCTGCACACCGGCTTCTGCCGGTGGCGTACTGGAGACGAGCATGCTGAGCATTGCGCACTCGCCGCCATACATGCTGGCAAGTGCGTCAGGTTCTGCTCCCGCCTCGAGAAGCATGCGCGCGACCTCGACGGCGTTCGCCGGTGATCGCTGTCGATGTGACTCCACGCCGTTTGCGCCGAGGTAGTGCAGCAGCGTCGCGCGATGCTGCGGCGGGTCCAGGCAGGTGATGCGTGTCGATCTTGCGCGCGCGAGCCACGGATTCGCTTCCAGCATTGCCGCCAACGCGGCGAGATCACCATTCACAACCGCTTCGGCGGCAAACTCGTATGCGCGCACGGGGGAAGCCGCCGTGTGCACGTCGGTCACCAACTGTTCGAGCGCTGTCCAATCGCGGAACGTGTACGCGCGCGCGACCGCGAGCCTTGCATCTTCCATGTCGAGCATCGCCGCCGCGATGTCGTCATTGCTGAGCGGGAGCGGAAGCCACGTCGTCACCGGATCGAGAAATCGCGGCAGCGTACGCCGCAGCACATCGATCGCACGCGAATCGCCGGCGGTGTGCCCGGCAAGCAGTTGCTCCGCCTGGCGTGCGTACTCGT
>JBGTFN010000208.1:0-16056 GCA_041747275.1 Gemmatimonadaceae bacterium
CAGCCGGGAATCCATGCGAATGATCGAAACACATGGCGGAGGGCGATGAACGACAGCCGGTATCGATTAAGGCGTCGAACGCAACAACTCCGACACGGCGGCGCCGTCCTTGCGCGGGTCCGATGCGCCGCCGTTCATGCCGGTGCGGAAGTCGCGCTGCACCGCCTGGCCCGCGCCCATGCGAGTGCTCGAGTAGTCGCCGCGCATCACAAGCGTGTGTCCCATCGCAGCGAGCGACTGCAGCACGCCGCCGGGAATGCGAAACTCGAAGTTTACGTCGCAGCCGTCGAACGTGTCCTTGCTGAAGCGCGGTGCATCGAGGGCCGCCTGGATGTTCATGCCGAAGTCCACGATGTTCGACACGAACTGCGCGTGCGCCTGCGCCTGGTTCCACCCGCCCATGATGCCGAACGCAATCTTGGTATCACCGCGCCCCATGAACCCGGGGATGATCGTGTGCAGCGGACGCTTGCGTCCCTCGAGCATGTTGGCGCTTGTGGTGTCGAACGTGAAGCCGGCGCCACGGTTGTGCCAGACGAAGCCTGCGTCGCCCACGGTGATGCCCGCACCGAATCCCACCGTGGAGTAGTTGCTCTGGATCAGCGAGATCATGTTGCCCTCGCGATCCACCACGCTCAGGTAAGTGGTGCCGTTGTCCGTGCGGAAGTCGTAGTCGGCGTCGCTTTCGCTATTGGACATGACAGGCGAGCCGGGCGTCACGTTGCAGGTCGCGCGTGTTGGGTCAATGAGCTGCGCACGAGTGGCCGCGTAACTCTTGGAGCGCATCGTCTCGACCGGCACCGCCGAAAAGCGCGGGTCGGCGCTGTACTGGCGCATGTCGGCGTAGGCCAGCTTCTTGGCTTCGATCATGTGGTGCAGCGCCTTCTCCGAGTTATGCCCCATGGTGGCGATGGGGAATTGCTCCATGATGTTGAGCATCTCGAGTGCCGCGATGCCTTGTCCGTTTGGCGGCAGCTCGTACACGGTCCACCCGTGATACGTAGTGGAAATCGGCTCCACCCACTCGCCGTCGTACTCGGCAAGATCTTCCGCGGTCATCGTGCCGCCATGGCTGCGCGAACTGGCCAGCAGTTTGCGCGACAGTTCGCCCGTATAGAACGCCGAAGCGCCGTGCTGCGCGATCTGCCGGTAGCTCGAAGCGAGCTCCGGATTGCGAAACAGATCTCCAGGCTTCGGCGCATCACCGTTTACGAGGAACGTCTTTGCGGTGGGGGCGTCTTCCCGCAGACGAGCCTCGCTGTCCTTCCAGTACACGCTCACCACCTCTCCCACCGGAAAGCCCTGCTCAGCGTAGGCGATGGCCGGTGCAAGCACCTGCTCGAAACTCTGTTGGCCGAATCGCTTGAGCAGCATCTCCCAGCCCTTCACCGCGCCCGGCACGGTCGCTGCGTCGATGCCGCGTGATGGCATGGAGGTGCGAGCTTTCGCGCGCAGGTAGTCCGTCGTGAGCGCCTTGGGCGCCCAGCCTGAAGCGTTCAGCCCATACAGCTTGCCGCTCTTCGCTTCGTACACGATGGCAAACAGGTCGCCGCCGATCCCATCGTTCATGGGCGCCACAAGCCCCATCATTGCATTCGCGGCGACTGCGGCGTCGATGGCGTTGCCGCCGCGTTCCAGAATGCCGGCCGCCACCTGGGACGCGAGCACGCTTTCGCTGGCGACGATTCCCTGCATCGACGACACCATCGAGCGTGACCGGGCGCGGTCCTGGGCGTGCCCCTCACCCGGGACTGCGGCGGTGATCAGCAAAGCCGCACACACGGCGGTACGGAGGACGGCTCGGTGAGCGAGCGAAGTAGCGGACATTCGGCGGCTCCGAAGGGGAATGAAGTACGAGGCGGGCGCATGCAGGAATGTACGCGGGGGATCGCGACCTGTCGCCAATACTCGTTGGCTGAGGATCGACACATCGGTGGGTCTCGAGCGGTCTTCCATGGTGTTGTCTACATGCGGATGATGACGCCGAGCACGCGGATGTTGCGGTGAGCCGATGGCAATTGCACCTTATCGGTCCGAGCCTTGGTGATGCGGTTGACACGTGCCGCACGCGATCAGGCATGGAGGCAAGATGAGTTCAAGTGATCAAGAGCGGATTTATGTCGGGAACAACGCGAACGTCAGCGCCTCGCTTGCCATCATCGCTGATCTGCAATGCAGAGCGTCGACTGTTGGCGTCGATAGCGCGCTCGAGCCTGCGTTCGAAGCCGCTCGAAGGGCGCGGGAAAGCAGCAGCCTGTACGCGCGAGCTTTCGAGTGGGGCAAGGTCGGCCTCATTGCAACTCGAGTGATCAGCGCCTTGACTACCATTCATGCTCTTTCGCAACCGGGATCTTGAAGGCATCAAGCGCGGAACGATCAGCGTCGCGTTCCGCAGGTGGAAACGGCCCACCGTAAAAGCGGGCGGCACGCTCCTTACGTCCATCGGTCAGCTGGCGATTCGCGCAGTGACGCCAATCAAGCCTTCGCAGATCACGAAAGCCGACAGCCTTGCGGCCGGATACGAGGATCGTTCATCGCTGTTGGCGGAGCTCGAGTCTCGCACTGAGGGACAGGTGTATCGCATTGACATCGGATCGTTGTCGCGCGACCCCCGCATAGCGCTACGTGCACGTTCGCTCGGCGAACAAGCAGCCGCAGATGTTGCCGATCAGCTCGAGCTCATGGATAGTCGATCCCCGACCGGCCCGTGGACCGCACAAACGCTACGCATCATTCACGAGCACCCGGGCACGCGCGCGCTGGACCTCGCGAAGATGCTCGTCCAGGAGAAGGACCCCTTCAAGGTGAACGTGCGCAAGCTCAAGAAGCTTGGGCTGACCGAGAGTCTTGACACCGGCTATCGACTTTCCCCTCGCGGTCGTGACTTGCTGAAGCGATTGTCAGATCACTGAAGTCGCACGTTGTCGATGAAGAACTCGAACGGTCCCGCTGCCGGTCCGCCCGCGACGATGATCATGACGATGTCCTTGCCGTCGGTGCCAAATGCGGAGAACGGGAACGTGTATTCCTTCCAAGCTTCGGTCACGTCGAACGTGCGCGTGATCGGCGTCATGCCACGACTTTGCGCGAACAACATGACGCGATAGCGTTTGCTGTCGCCCTTTGCCCAGAAGCGCAACTCTTTCGCAGCCGACAGGTCAGTGGGCTGCATCGGAACACTGGCGGGCGTGAACATGGCGCCCGACCACGCGTAGGGCAGCGCGCCGTCGATGGTGCCTGCGATGCGCAGTGCCTTCGCCGAGCCTTCAGCGCCTCCATCGACGACCGTGATCGCGCCCTTGGACTTTCCGCCGGCGAGGTCGTCGTTGGACACCATCCAGCCCATGCCGAAGCGCGAAGTTTTATTGCCGTCGTCGAACGTGCTTACCACACCCGGCTCCACGGCCGCCGCGATCACTACCGCGCGCGTCGCGCGAGCACGCGCCGCGTACGCCGCGCGATCGAAGCGCACCCCGCCCTTCCAGATTGCATCGACGGAACGCGCGGCTGCGATGTCTACAGTCGGATCGCCATTTACGAGCACGAGATCGGCACGAAGACCAGTTGCGATGCGGCCACGGTCCGACAGGCGAAATGCTTTCGCCGGAACCGACGTGGCTGCGGCGAGCGCTTGCGCAGGCGTGAGGCCCGCCTTCACCAGAAGATCCAGCTCGCTATGAATCGATGCACCGTGCGTCGTACCGGGATTGGGTGCGTCAGTACCGGCCAGTATCGGAACGCCGGCCGCGTGCAATGCGCGCACCGCATCTGCTGCGTTCTCGTAGCGCGCCGGCGCGCCGGGACGCGTGGGAAACGCCTGCTGCAGTTGGCTGAGGTCGTTCCGCGTGAGCAGCGATTCGATGCGCGGGTCGGCCGCGAGCGTCGCGCCACCCGCAGTGCCAGTGACGCTCATGTTCACCGTGAGCGTGGGGATCACGACGGCACCGCGTCGCTTGGCGAGCGCCACGAACTCGGCGTGGGCGTCAGTGTCCGCGTAGACGTGCACCAATCCGTCGACTCCGTCTTCGATGGCCTCCGTTGCGTACTTCACCGAATGCACGTGCACGACCACCAGCTTGCCGCGCCGATGTGCCGCGTCGATCACGGCCTTCAACGTGGCGCGGCTGAGCGTCGGACGGTTGAGCATGTACGCCCCACCGTCATCGTAAACTATCTTGATGAAGTCCGACCCCTCAGCGATACGCGCGTCCACGAATGCCTGGGCAGAATCGGGAGAGGTGATGGTGGGGATCGCCATGCCAAACTGCGTACCGTGTCCGTTTGGCACCGTCACCAGGGTGCCAGCCGAGAACACATCCGCTCGGCCCGTCGCGCCTGCGCTGCCCTGCTGTTCCGCGCGCCACTGCGCCATCATGCGGTGGTCAGTGAACATTTCCAACTGCGTCGTGACGCCGAACGCCAGCGCCTGCGGCAGCATGTCAGCGAATGTATGGGTGTGCGCGTCGATGAAACCGGGCATCAGCGTACGGCCGGCCGCTTCCACCACCTGCGCGCCTGCAGGCGCGGTGATGTTCGGCTCCACGGCGGCGATGCGTCCGTCGCGCACCAGCACATCACGCTGGCCGAGCATCGATGAGCCATCGAACACCCTCGCGCCGCGGATGAGAATCGGCGCGGCTTGCGTGACGGCGGCCGCGAAGGGCGTCAACAGGAGGACGGCGAGCATGCGTGCGTTCATCTTTTGGCATCTCATGGAAGGTGACTTCCGAACTACGTGAGGTTTCGACGACCGGTTTCGGCGCCGTGAGTCAATGATGTATCGTTGCGTCGTGATCGCGTGCCGTCCGGCACCGACATGTCAGCGACACACACCTCCCAACGATCTGAACTGCAGACATGAGCCAACCCTCCCTTCCCGAATGTCTCGAGCGCGCCGTTTGCTGCTCAGGCCGTATCGATTCGAAGATGTGGACGACATCCTGTCCTACGCGACCGACGAAGAGTGGAGCAGGTTTCCTCCTGCTTCGCAGTGACGTTGCGGGTATTCCAAGATGACCTCCCGGTCTGTTGTGATACATCTCGTCAATCACGCCAACGCCTCGCTTCTCGAATCCGTGGACGAGGATGTATTCGACAACAAAGTGCAGCCGGAATTGTTGTCAGCCTTTCTGGCGAACCCCGCGAATCTTCTCGTCGTGGCCGTCGCGGACGGTCAGGTGGTGGGCATGGCCAGCGGCATCACGTATGTGCACCCGGACAAGCCGCTTGCACTCTTCATCAACGAAGTCGGGGTCTCCAACACATTTCATCGGAAGGGTATCGGACGTCGCCTGGTCTCTGCGCTGATCGAGACTGGCACAAAGCTTGGTTGCGTCGAGGCCTGGGTAGCGACCGAGTTGAACAATGAGCCCGCGCGTGCACTGTACGAGACACTTGGTGGAGTTCCGGATGAAGACCACTCGGTTGTCTATGTCTATACGCTTGCAGGCAAGGGCACCTCAATCGAAGATAGCGATGCGTGAGCGTGCATTTTTTCCCCGCATGCCTCATACCATCAGCGCTAACATCTTCTCGCTTCTCGCCACGCTCGCCGCCGCGTTCCAGCTCGCACTTGTCGCGGGCGCGCCGTGGGGGGCGCTCACGCAGGGCGGACGTGTCAGCGGCGCCCTGCCTGCCTACGCGCGTGTGATTGCCACGATCTCCGCTCTCGTACTCGTCGCCTTCATCTACATCGTCCGCACCAAGGCCGGTTTGCGGCCGCGCACACGATCGCCGCGCTTTCCGCGTCTCATCTGGTTCGTCGTTGCATACTGTGCCTTGGGCATCGCCGCAAACGCGGTGACACCAAGTGCCGCCGAGCGCGCGCTGTGGCTGCCGGTCGTCAGCGTCATGTTCGCCACGAGCCTGCATGTCGCGCGCAGGCAGGCGGCTCCATTGACCTAGGGCTGGGGTCGACGATCCAAGCGCTGCGCCCCGGTACACGCGGCGGCTTGCTTGGCGGCGAGGCGAGTTGTCGCAGTTCGGGGCAGTGGATCGTGTGGAGCTATTGCTGTCCGATGGTGTCAAGAGTGAACGGGTGATAGTGGACCCGGCTAGGGGACAATTTCGGCGATGAGCCTTCGTTCATTCAATTTCCGGTAGGTGAGCATGCGAAGTCTGGTCGTAACCTGTGCGTCGCTCGCGCTCGCAGCGGTTTCACTTGCGGCGTGCGGAGCGCGTGGGAGCAGCAACGACATCAGCAAAGACAGCACAGCCGTGAGCGCGGTGTCGCCCGTCTTATCGACTGCTCCCGCCGGTTCCGGTGCCGTTTCCGACCCCGTCATCAGTCTGGAGCGTCAAACGTGCTACGGGCGTTGCCCTGCGTATCTCGTCCAGCTCTTCGCGGACGGGACGGTGCGGTTTGAAGGGCGACAGCATGTACCGGTTGCTGGCGTCCAGCAGGCACGCATCGACGCAGCCGACGTGCGTGCTCTGCAGCAGCGGTTCGAGGACGACGGCTTCGCCGGAGCTGACAGCAGCTATGCGCACGAGGGGGCCAACTGTGGCCAATATTTTGCTGACGGCCCACAGTTCACACTCAGCGCGCGCATCGGCGCGCGGCGCACCGTGGTACATCTCGATTCCGGCTGCACGGCCGCACCACGCTTTCTGACCTCACTCGCCGCAGCGGTCGATAGTGTGGCGCGCACTCACATATGGCTTCCACCTGAAGGAGCTTCACGCTGATCAGACGCGCCATTTCAATCGCACTCCTGCTGCTCAGCCCGATTGGCCTGGCAGCGGGGCAACGTGGGCAAGAAGCTGCACGCAAGCAGGTTGTGCAGCCCACCAGACCGATCGTGGCCCTGCTGATTTCGTCAGTTCTGCCGGCCTGGATGATGGATACATCATGACGGCGCGTTAGCGATTGGCAACAGGACATCACCGGCAACTCCCACCTCAGCCATTGCTCAATGCTCCCAGGCCCACGTAGTGTACGACGTATGTGGTAACGCAGAGACCATTCGCTGAACCTGTGTGGCGTACTCGGTATCGGCTGCGCGGAAAGCTACTTTGGCCTGCTGATGTCGATGTCCGCCCACCTCCACGTCTGCGCCAAGCCGTGAACGCCCAACCGTTCAACCTCTCCCGCGCCGCGATGGTGGCGTGCTGCCTTGCGCCCGCTTTGCTCGAGACGCAGGAGCCGGCCGGTGCGCAATGGGATGCGTATCGCCACGCAGTCGCCGTTGTTCGCAACGCGGTGACGGCACATGGCGGGCTCCTCAGCATTCAGGGCACGACGCAAGTTTCGTTCGTATGGGAAGGCTTTGATTACGCCCCGACGCAGGGACGCATTCCGAGCGTTGCCTGGGATACGACCGGAAACGGCCGGAGCGTGTCGCAGGACATGCAGTTCGACTTTGCGCGCGATCGATTCGTCCTGCAAGGTGAGTTTGCGTTTCCGGGCGGCTTGATCAACTCGTTCCGGGTCGCGGGGAACGGACGTGTGGTGACCTCCTACGATCATCGGACCACGCGCGGAATCAGAGGCACTGAATACTTGCGCGACAGCTCGGGTGTGGTCGTCGTGCGTCAGCGCGATGCGGCCAGCGCGACCATGCCACTGCTCGTGATGAGAACGGCCTTGGCGCGGGTTAACTCGCTGCGTTACGTCGGTGCCGTGGAAGCCAACGGCCTACGAGAGGACGTCGTCGCGTTCACCGCCGCCGACGGCGAACAGATCACGCTGTACTTCGATGCCGTGACACACCTGATGACGCGTCGCGAGACGCTGGGGCTCGGCTCGCTCGGTGACGAGGTTAGCGCCACCTACTTCTTCGACTACCGCACCCTGCACGGCCTGACCGTGCCGCACCGGATCGAGATTCGGTCGAACGGCATCCTGACAGGTCGCCGTCAACTCGAGCGCTTTGCTACCACGGCAGTGCTGCCCGATTCGCTGTTCGACCCGCCGGTCGGCTACACCCGTTCGGTGTCCGGCGTGCCGCCAGCGGTCGAGATGATTGCGGACGGCATTGCGTACGTTGAACGGGTCGGCGGCAGCTATAAAATGCTTGTCGTGGACTCGGATGAAGGGTTGATCGTCGTCGACGCACCCGTCTCCGTGCAGGCAACCACAGCTGCGCTCGACCTCATTGCCACGGCATTCCCTGCGCGACCACTCCGCTATCTCGTGTTGACGCACCATCACGTCGACCACACCGCTGGCCTTTCCGCATTCGCCGCGCGCGATGTGACGGTGCTGGTGGCGCCCGGCAGCGAGGACTACCTGAGGCGAATGAGCACGGTGCGCCGCAGCTTCGGGACGCTTGTCCCAACTGACAGCATCTCGCACCCTCGCATTGAGACCCTCCACGGTCGCCGTCGCATAGGGAAAGGATCGCGAAGCGTCGAGATCATCGACGTCGGCCCGACCTCACATGCGGCTTCGATGCTGGCGGTGTACGTGCCATCGCAGAGGCTGCTTTTTCAAGGCGATTTGTTTGTCACGAATCGCGCAGGTGATCCCGTCTCCACGCCTGAGGCAAATCGAGACCTCGACCGCATCATTCGACGCGAGCGACTCGATGTGCGCACCATCGGCGGCGTGCACGGACTGAACCTTACGCTCAAGGATCTGCAGGCCGCGATATCCCGCGACCCGTGATGGCGCGCGACGGCTCGGTCGGTTCGCGACGGCGCGCGGCAGATCAGTCGCCGAGCCGCCGATACAACATCGTCCGCCACTCCGACGGATCTCGGCCCGGCTCCGGCCCCACGCTATACACTTCCCAGAAATCGCCCGCAGGTGCACGTCCCTGCTCCGACAGCCAAGCGTCAAGCGCCTTCCAGCTTTCGGCAATGTTGTCGTACGCGCCCTTGTGCTCGGCCACGGCAACAGTGCCCGCCGGCACCGTGCTCCCCACGACCCGACCGGCAGGCTTCACTGCACCGGATACGGGAAACGCCACTTCGAAGTCGAACAGCTCAGGTTCCAGGCGCCGGTGATACGCGACGAGCGGTCCTGTTGGCGCGACCCCTTGTTTCGCCAGTGCGCCGAGCAGCTCGTGCACGGCGGCACCAAAGCTGGCCATCATCTCGGTGCGCGGGATGCGGAGGGGAATCGCTG
Organism: Gemmatimonadaceae bacterium; assembly: GCA_041747275.1. Lineage (GTDB taxonomy): Bacteria > Gemmatimonadota > Gemmatimonadetes > Gemmatimonadales > Gemmatimonadaceae > JAABRT01. Next base: position 9,071 of record JBGTFN010000208.1, read on the forward strand.
CGGTGGGGAACGACTCGCTGCGCTGTATGACGGGTGAATCGGACATGGGCACGCATTCCCTGGCCAAGGGCGCCGCTGTCAGCAGAGACCGTGGTGTCCTGCCTCGGCGAACTGCCGTTTGCAGGTAATCGAATGGCACGATCCGATTTCGACCGGCCTCCGGAGGCGCCGAGCACAGCCGTCTGCGAGCTACGGCACGTAGCGACACTTCGGGAGCGCTCGCGCGCGGCCCCGAACTCCCGCACATGAATCGCGCCGCAGCGTGCCCATGACGCTCGACGACCTGCGTCGCCATGCCGTGTCGCGCAGCCTGTTCACCGTGCCCACACTCTTGAAAGCGCTCACTCGCTTCGGCTTCCTGCAGGCCGATCCAATACGCGCGCCAGCACGTGCGCAAGATCTGACACTACGCCACCGCGTGGCCGGCTACCGCGCCGGTGACCTCGAAACGCGCTATCCGAAGTTGGCGATCGAGGAAGACGTGTTCGTCAACTACGGCTTCATGCCGCGCGAGCTGGCGTCGCTGATGCATCCACGTAACCCGAATACGGAGTGGCCGAAAGTGCGCTGGGCGCAGGCGCATGCGGTGCTCGAGTTTGTGCGCGAACGCGGCGTCGGCCCCCCGCGCGAGGTGGACGAGGCATTCAATCACGGTCGTTCGAAGAACTGGTTCGGCGGGAACGGCCGCGCCAGCACGCAACTGCTCGACGGCATGCACTACCGGGGCCTTGTGCGTGTCGCCGTGTTTAAAGAAGCGTGGCGCGATGAGATTGGCCGACTTGTCACGTTTCTTGCGCGGAGGGATCTGTCATGAGGCCTGCTCTTTACGTTGCCGCGATGCTCATCGCCGCCGTGGGCGTCGCGCATTCCTATCTCGGTGAACGCTACCTTCTCATGCGGTTATTCCGCCGCGACGACTTGCCCAAGTTGTTCGGCAGCGCCGAGTTCACGATACGCACGCTGCGGTTTGCGTGGCACCTGACATCAGTTGCCTGGTTCGGCCTTGCCGGCGTTCTGCTGCTCGCGGCTCACCCACCGACGACGCCGCAGGATATTGGTCTTGTGGTTGGTGTCACTTTCCTCGCGCACGGCGTCATCGCCCTGGGCGCCTCGCGCGGCCGGCATTATTCGTGGGTCGTGTTCCTGACGATCGGCGTCATCAGCATTCTGGCGACGCGAACGTAGAAGCAGAAGCACCGCATTAGCGTTCTGGGAAACACACCTACGCGTGGGACGAGCCGTTGCTTCAGATGAGTGCGAGTAAAACTGGTGCACGTCGGCTTGGCAGCCTCGTCGTCCTGTGTCTGCTGACAAGCAAGGCGGTTGCACAATCACCGGCGCGTGATGTGGGGCACGTTGACACGACCATGCTGGTCGCGGATCGCCCGTCCGCAGGCCGCGAAAAGGTCGTGCAGGCGCAGCAGCTCGCATCGCATGAGTCGCTCGTGCTGGACGGGGTGCTCGATGATGCGTTCTGGGGGCGAGTCACACCCATAAGCGACTTCACCGCGCTCGAACCCGTGGAGGGCGGAGAACCGAGCGAGCGCACGGAAGTGCGCGTGGCCTTTGATACCGATCATCTCTACATCGCGGTGCGGCTGTTCGACCGTGACCCCGACGGTATCAAGGGTTTTCAGCGCAGGCGCGATCAATCGCTTGCCACCGACGATCGCTTCATGTGGATCCTCGATACATACGAGGATCAGCGCAATGCTTACTTCTTCGAGATCAATCCGGCGGGACTGATGGGCGACGGGCTGCTCAAGACCGGACAGGGGACGAGTGTGAACAAGGCGTGGGACGGCATCTGGCGCGCGTGGGTGACGCAGGATGAGCAGGGCTGGTCCGCCGAGATCCGCATTCCGTTTCGCACGCTCAACTTCGATCCGGCGTCGGAAAGTTGGGGCATCAACTTTCAGCGCACTATCAGGCGGCGCAACGAAGAGCTGGTGTGGTCCGGTGCGCTGCGCTCACAGGGGCTGCTGCGTCCGCAGAATGCCGGCACACTGCGCGGACTGCAGGGTCTTTCGCAGGGCCTTGGCGTGGAAGTCATTCCGTTCACGCTCGCCAGTCAGCCGGTGAGCGGACAACGCATTTCCACGGCCTCGCCAAGCACGCGCATGGGCGCGGATGTCAACTACAGCATCACACCAAACCTCCGTGCCGGGCTCACGGTCAACACGGACTTCGCGGAAACCGAAGTCGATGACCGGCAAGTCAACCTGTCGAGATTTCCGATCGTGTTTCCCGAGCGGCGCGCGTTTTTTCTTGAAGGCGCATCGGTGTTCAGCTTTGCACCTGCCAGCGGACCCAATCCGTTCTTCAGTCGACGCATCGGACTCGCCGGCGGTGCACCTGTTCCAGTGCGCGGCGGTGCGAGGATCATCGGACGCATCGGCAGACAGGATGTGGGACTGCTGCATCTGGGCACAGGCGATCGCCCCGATGGCGGCGCGAAGGAGAGCTTCACCGTGGCACGAGTATCGCGCAATCTGTTTCGGGAAAGCAGCGTGGGATTGCTCTACACTCGGCGCGCCACCGAGGGCGACACGATAGACGATCGGCATACAATCGGCGCAGACATCGAGCTGAGCACATCTCGTTTTCTCGGCTCGCGCAATCTGCAGCTTCAGGCGTTTGCCGTGGTGCACTCCGACGCGAGCCAGGAGCTGCAACCGCAACCATGGCAGGCACGGTCGGCACGCGGACTTCGGCTCAACTTTCCCAACCGACCGTGGGATGCGCATGTGTCGGTGCGAGAACTCGGGGAAGCGTACAATCCCGCGGTCGGATTTGTCCCGCGCGTCGGATTTCGCCGGGTGCAACCAAGTGTGTCGTGGACGCCGCTTGTGCCCGGCAGCCGAGTGCTGCGCGAGCTGACGTTCGAATACTTCAATGAGTATCTGACGGACTTGAAGTGGCGACCGCAAACAGTGAATCACCGCATCATTCCGCTTGGCGTGCGCTTCGAGTCGGGCGATGCCATCACAACGCAGCTGCTGTGGAACTTCGAAGCACTCGACCAGCCGTTCGACATCTTGCGCGATGGCAGATACATCATTCCGGTCGGTGACTACAGCAACACCGGCTTTCGCGTGCAGGCGAGCACGGCATCGTTCCGCCGTATATCCGGTAACGCGTCTTTCCAGCGCATCGGCTTCTGGACCGGCACGACAAAAGACGTCACCGCCAACGTCACCGTGCGCCCAGTGGCGGGAATCAACGTCACCGCCAACTGGATCTACAACAGCGTGGTGCTGCCCGAGGGCAGCTTTGATGCGCAGGTATACCGCTTGTTCAGCAGCGCAGACATGAGTCCGTTCGTCTCGCTCAATGTCAACGTGCAGTACGACAACGTATCTCGACTGCTAGGCACGCAGAACAGGGTTGTGTGGACACTGACGCCAGGCAACACCATGTTTCTGGTGTACCAGCACAACTGGTTGAGACCAATTGACCAGCGGCTCCAGTCCCTGGAAGGGTTGGCCACGCTCAAGCTCAGCATTACACAGCGGTTCTGATGCGTTGCGACCTTGCAGCGCACGCGATGACCAGGCGCGATCAGGCATGCTTGATCCAAAGCATCTGGTGAGTAAGGATCCTGATGAACGCAGACGTGATCGAATCGCTGGCAGAACACGCGCGCGCCGAACGCCTCGTCATTCTGGCTGGCGCTGGCGTGTCGATGGGCGCGCCATCGTCACTGCCGGGATGGAACGACCTCAACTCCATGATCCTGTCAGCCGTCGCAGGGCGGGTGCGCAGCTACTTTTGCGGACGTCCAGAGCTTGATCAACTGCTGCAGTCCCTGATCGATCGGCGTGATCAACACGGCACCTTCGCGCCGGACTATCAGGCGCAGATCATGGAGGAGCAGTGCGGTGTGGCGTATTTCCGGGCGTTGCAGGCGTTGGACGTCGAGGAGCGCAACGCCGGTCACGACGCGATCGCAGCACTCGCCGCCGCCGGCCTTGTGGCAGCGATCGTGACCACCAACTTCGATCGTCTGCTCGAGCGGGCGCTCGAGGCGAAGGGCGTGTCTATCCGCGTGTATGCCACCACGGACGAATACCGAAAACTTTCCGCGTCGTTGGCCGATGGAGCAAGTGCTGAGCTTCCAGTCATCAAGATTCACGGCTCGGTGCACGATGCGGCGTCCATGGTGGATACGCTCAAGCAACGTCTTCGCGGGCGCGGCCCTGCGTTGCACGCTGCGCTCGCCAAGTTGCTGCGACAACACTATTGGCTGTACCTGGGCTTCTCGGCCGCCGACCTCGAGTACGACCCGGAATACCTGGGACTGCGCGCTGCTGCTGAAGCTTCGCCGGGCTTCGCGTTTCTGCACCTCCCCGACCGGCTGCCCGGCAAGGGCGCACTGGCGCTGCAATCTGCCTACGGAGAGAAGGGCACATTCCTGGGCGGCTCGCTTGCGCAACTCTTCGAAGCACTGCTGCCCGCGCTCGATATCGCCGTGCCCGCATCGCCGACAACGGACACCGACACACGCGCACTAGTGACCGCGGGTGTTGAGGCATGGGCGTTCGAATTGCATCCCATGCATGCGATCAGCATGCTGTCCGCGCTGCTCGAGGCGGCCGGCCAGGAGCAAGCGGCGCTTTGGGTGTTGCACCGGACGTGGCGCTCGTATCGCATGCCCGCGGATACCGACGGCGAGGCGTACGCCCGCTACCTGTTCAACTACGGTAGGCTCGCACTGTTGCAGGGAGAGACAGCGTACGAAGAAACGCCGCAGAACTTTATCCGGTCACGCGATCACGTCGCGGAAGCCGACCTCTGGGCAGCGCAGTTCCTTGTTTACGTCGGGATGATCGAAGAAGCAATGGGCACACTCTACGGCGCGTTCGAGTCGGGCTTTGACGACCGGCCAGCGGCCTATGTCATTGATCGCGCGCTGATCTTCGCTCGAGTGGCCGACCTGTACGGCCATTCGAAGCTGGCGCTGGAATCACTGCCCTACGCCTATCAGCGCAGCGAGGCCGATGGTGACGAACCTCGTCGCGGACGCGTGCTTGCGATGATCGCGCTGCACCTGGCGCGCACGGGTGAGGTCGCGGCCGGGGCACACTATGCCGAGATGGGGCACGCGATTGCGCAGCGTCTCGGCGACGACGTGCTGCGTGCGGAACTGGATGTTGCGCGCGCCGTGGGACACTACATGACCAACGAACTCGATGACGCCTGGATGCTGCTCGAAGGTGCTCGGCAGTTGCTCGACGCACAGCGACGCGTGCCGTTGCTCGCCGCGGCCACGCTCGAGCAGGCCAAGGTGGGCTATGAGCTCGAACGCTATGACGACGTGTCAGCGCTTTTCAGTGCGGCATTCAAGCTGACGCGGTCATTGCCCGTGTACAATCCTCACCTTCATTGGCTGCTGGGGCGCATGGAGACGCTCTCGGGTAACTTCGCCGCCGCCCGCGAGGCAATCGACGCGGGGCTCGAGGCGGCCAGCAAGTACAGGAACCCCTGGATGCTACAGCGATTGAATGCTGCCGCTGCGGAGCTTGCCGACGCGGTGCGGCTCTAGCTTGGTGGGCATGTAGATCCACACATCGGCGCGATTTGCGTTGACTGCGTATCTACTGCTGCTAGCGCATGCGACTGCGACGCCGCCAGTGATGCTGCAAACGATGCGGCCGACGAATCTGTCGCTGCGTGGTCGAGTCCGTGCAGGCGAAGCCGGACTGGCCGAGTCAACCTGACGAACGGCGCGAAGCCAGCCGATGCGATACAGATGAGCTCGGCGACAGCTGCAATCGTTCGCGGGCAGTACTTTGGCGTGTCCCGTCGCCCAGGTGATCAGTGTCCCATGCAGGCACTTCCCCGATAGAGCAGATCGGCAATCGATATCTCGTCGAGCGCGAGCTCGGACGCGGCGGCATGGCCACCGTGTACCTGGCGTACGATCGGGAGCTGGACCAGCAGATCGCTGTGAAGGTGTTGCTGCCCGACCTGGCCGCCGCGCTCGGCGCCGAGCGCTTCCGACGCGAAATCGGAATCGAGAGCAAGCTCCAGCATCCGAACATCCTCGCCATCCACGACTCGGGCGACGACAACGGGCTGCTGTATTACACCATGCCCTTCGTTGCAGGCGAGTCGCTGCGCGCCCGCATGGACCGCGAGGGGCAGCTGGCGGTGAACGAGGCGGTGCGGATAGCCCTCGCCGTCGCCGAGGCGCTCGACTATGCCCACAGCCAAGGCGTGGTGCACCGGGACATCAAACCCGAAAACATTCTGCTCGACGCTGATCAGGTGCTGCTCGCCGATTTCGGTATCGCGCGTGCGCTGAACGAGCAGGAAGGGCATCGGCTGACGCAGACCGGCATCACGCTCGGCACTCCGATTTACATGAGCCCCGAGCAGTCGTTTGCCGAGCGCGACCTGGACGGACGCAGCGACCTGTACAGTCTCGGGTGCGTGCTGTACGAGATGCTCGCCGGCACGCCTCCATATACCGGGCCGAACGCGCAGGCGATCACGGCGCGCCACCACATGGAGCCGGTGCCGTCGATCACCGTCGTGCGGCCGACCGTCGCCGACGAGGTCGAGGATCTCATTTTCAGGTCGATGGCGAAGTCGAGGGTGGACCGCGGTACGATGCGCGAGTTCGCGACGCGCCTCTGCACGCTGATCGAGGCGGGGCGCACGACCGAGATGCGCACCATGGCGACACGGCGCGACTCGGCAAGCATGAAGGCAAGCGTGCTCAAGCGAGAACGGCGCCGGATGCTGGCGACGGCGGCAGTAGCGGCGCTCGCCGTGACCGCAGCAGTCGGGACGTGGTGGATCAACCGCAAGCCGGCGTTCGCGGACGCGCTCTCCTCTCGCGTGGCAGTGCTCTACTTCCAGGACGCGAGCCCCGGCGGGCAGCTCGGCTACCTCGCCGACGGGCTCACCGAGTCGCTCATCGACGCGATGTCGAGGGCGGGCGTTGACGTCGTGTCGCGCGGCGGCGTGTCGCAGTTCCG